>NZ_JARJHW010000127.1:0-21516 GCF_040560175.1 Streptomyces panacea | reverse complement strand
CGTACTGCGGGGTGTGGGATCGCCCGGGTCAGTGGGTGGACACGATCTTGCCCGCCGGTGGGCCCGGCGGGCAAGTCAATCGTTCGGCTTCCAGGGTCTGACCTGCCGGTTCTCCCCGTTTCTTCTTCTCTGCTACCGCTGTCCTTCTACTTCTCGTCGCTTTACCCGGTGCTTTCGTCCGCGCTTTCCCCGGTGCCTTCCTCAGCACCTTCCTCCGCACCTTCCTCGGCGCTTCCCTCGGCGCGCTCCTCAGCGTCGGCCTCGTCGCTCGCGCCGGCACTTGCCCCGTCGCTCGCCTCGTCGCTCGCCCTGGGGCTCTCCTTCGCGCTGTCCTTCGCGCTCTCCTTGGCGCCCGGGGACTTCTCCGGCTGCTCCGGGCCGCTCCTGGCGGGTTCCTTGAAGCCGATGTCCTCGTAGCGCGGGGCCGCGAAGGCGAAGGCACCGGCGTTGGCGACGGACGGCTTGGCCGCCACGAGCTGCGGGCGCTGGTAGAGGGGGATGGACCCGGCAGCCGCCCAGATGCGGGCGTCGGCCTGCCTGAGCAGATCCCGGGCCGCCTTCTCGTCCAGCTCGGAGGCCGCCTGGTCGAACAGCTGGTTGATGTGGTCCGTACCGACGCGGGTGTAGTTCTGTTCCACCAGCAGCGAGCCGTCGGAGGCGGGGACGGGCTTGGCGTAGATCGGGCGGCCGTCGGTCGCCGGGTAGGCGGTCGCGGGCCACGAGTACAGGGCGAGGTCGTAGTCGCCCGACGCGACGTGGTCCTTGAAGTAGTTGGCGTCGGCGACCTTGGTGATCTCCGTACGGATGCCGATGCGGTCGAGCATGCGGGCGATTTTCGCGCCGACGGTGCGCAGCTGCTCGGAGCCGGCACCGGAGGGGAGGACGAAGCGGAGGGTGAGGGGCTTGCCGTTCTTGCCGAGCGGGCCGGGCAGGGACGAAGTGGAGGCGGAGGTGGAGGTGGAGGCCGACACCGACGCCGACGCCGACGAGGAGTTGGAGGGGGACGCCGAGTCGGAGGCCGGTGCCGCCGTGCCGCCCGGTGCGTACGCGCCGGCCATACCGCCCGGCTGCCTGTCCTGGGCGTTGACGTCCGCGTCGTCCAGCGACTTGGCCCGCCCCGCGGGGGCCGGAGCGATGACGCGGGTGCCGCTCTCGGAGATCGGGGCACCGCGACCGGGCTTGTTGTCACCGACGATGTACGCGCCCTCGTCGGAGGCGCCCTCGTCGGACGAGTTCTCGTCGGAGGCGCTCTCGGAGTCCGAACCGGAAGCGGAACCGGAACCCGAGTCCTTCGAGTCGGACTCCTCGTCCTTCTTACTCTCCTCGCCGGTCTTCTCGGCCTTCTCCTTGTCCTGCTCCTTGCTCTGCTCCTTGTCCTTCTTCTTGTCGGCGTCGGCCTCGCTCCCGGCCTTCGTACCGTCGTCCTTCTTCAGGGCGCCGCCGGGCGTCCAGCCCGCGTCGGCGAGGAGCGCCTGCGCCTCCCGCGTGTTCTGCTCCCCGAGCGCGTCGCTGCTGTCGGCGTACGCGTGCTGTCCGGCCAGTGCCAGATGGCTGCCGGGCGGGTTCGCCGGCAGGCCGAGCGGCTTGAGTACGGCCTCGGCCAGCTTCTGCCGGTCGAGCGCGCGGGCCACCGCGCGCCGTACCCGCTCGTCGGCGAGCGGCCCGGTCTCCCCGTTGAGCGCCAGTTGCGTGAAGGCGGGCTCCAGGGACTTCCGTACGACATAGCCCCCGAGGCCCCGCTGCTCCTTGGCGTACTTCGCGATCGCCTCGGTCCGCTTCTCGCGGGACTCCCGCTCGGCGTCGGCCTTCTCCTCGTCCGAGCCGTTCTCCAGGGCCCAGGAGCGCATCGCCGACGCGGGGGTGATCTCGGCGCCGGGACCGTGCGCGCCGGACTGCGGTCCCGCTCCGGCGCCCCTCTTCTTGTCGCGACCCGCCTGGTCGATCCGCCGTGCCACCGGGCTGTCGATCTCGGCGAGGTCGAGCGTGCCCGCGGCGAGCGCGGTGGCGCGCTTGTCGCGCGGTACGGCGCTCAGGACGATCGTGTCGAGCTTCGGCCGCGCGCCCCACCAGCGGGGGTTGCGGACGAGAGTGATCTCGCGGTCCGCGCGGTCCAGCTCCTTGATCTGGAAAGGTCCGGCCGTGGCCTTGAGCTTGGCGCGCGCGCCGTCGTTGAACGAATTCGGCGCCCCCATCACGCCCTTCGGGTACAGCGGGCTGAAGAGGCCCCTCCAGTCGGCGTACGGCTTGTTGAAGGTGACCCTGACCTCAAGGTCGTTCGCGCCGCGCTCGATCTTCTGGATGCGCTCGTACCCGGCGTTGCGCGCGGTCCAGTACGCGGACTCCTTGCCGCTCAGCGCGCGCCACTGGGCCACGAAGTCGGGGGCGCCGAGCTCGCGTCCGTCGCTCCACACCGCCTGCTGGTTGAGCTTGTAGAGCACGACCTGCTTGGGCTCGCGCTCGACGATCTTCGCGGACTCCAGATAGTCCGGGTTGCGCTGCGGACGGCCGGTCTTGTCGAGCGTGAAGAGTGAGGGCAGTACGGCTCCGGCGATGCGCGACGTCGTGGCGTCGGCGTCCGCCTGGAAGGTGTTGAGGGTCGTGGGCACGGTGTCCACCGCCCAGCGCAGCGTCCCCCCGTCGGCGATCCGGTCCCGCGCCGACGGCCCGACGTCCTGGGCGGCGGCCGGGACCTTGCTCCGCTCCTCGTCGCCCGAGCTGCACGCGGCGAGCACGGGCAGGGCGAGCACGCCGGTGGTGATGAGTGCGACGGAGCGGGTGGTCCGGGAGCATGTCCTCCCGCGTGGGACGCCGACCTGGGACATGGCTTCTACCTCTTCGTCCTGTTTGTGGAATTTAGAGATGATCACACCTATTGCCCGCCCACTGAAGTGGACCGATTCCGGCCGATCGCGGCGACACGGCGGCCCGAGGCGCGAAGCCCACCCGAACGGCCTAGCAAGGAACGGGACACAGGCCCACCGGAGGGGCGAAAATAACGGGGCGCGACATCAACGACGCGGAGCGCACGGCTCAGGTATGCGCCGGGAATCCCTGCACGTCCCTTCACAAGCGGGGATGTGAGGAGCGACACTCGCAGGCGCATTACCGATGGCATCGCTCCCCTGCGGAAGTGAGGGCACGTCATGTCCCAGCCGGAAGATCTGACAGCAGTCCACCGTCGTATCGATGAGCTCGTCCAACGCGTCGCGGACCTGGAACGAACGGTCGGCCGACTGAACGAGGCCGTACCGGCCGCCCCGTCCAGGCCCGCGCCCAAGGCCCGCCCCGAAGTGGTCACCATCCCCGACACGCCGTACAACGCGGCGCTGTGGACGGACTCCGACGACGAGGGGCTCGGCCTGCGGGACCGGCGCGCGCCCTAGCCGGGCTCGGCTCCGTACGCCTCCCGTCACCGCACGGACGCACCCACCACCGATCGCACCTGCCCTACGACCCCCCACCTGATCCCACTCCATCTCCATACGGAGTTTTCGTTGGCAACAGGCACGGAACGACCCCAACTGAATACGGGCGTGCACGACACATCGCGTGCCGCCATCACCGCCCGGCACCTGCGGACCGACCGCTGGTGGCTGGCGCCCGCCGCCACGGCGGCCGGGCTGCTCGCCTTCATCGTCTACTCGACATGGCGCGCGTTCGGGAACGCCCACTACTACGCGGCGCCCTACGTCTCACCGTTCTACTCGCCCTGTCTGGCGGAGAACTGCGAGCCGATGAAGGGCGGCCCCAACCTGGAGATCTTCGGGGGCTGGTGGGGCATCTCGCCCGCGCTGATCATCCTGATCTTCCCGCTGGGCTTCCGGATGACCTGCTACTACTACCGCAAGGCCTACTACCGGAGCTTCTGGGCGTCGCCGCCCGCCTGCGCCGTCGCCGAGCCCCACAAGAAGTACAGCGGCGAGACGCGCTTCCCGCTGATCCTCCAGAACATCCACCGGTACTTCTTCTACGCGGCCGTGCTGGTGGCGGTGATCCTTACCTGGGACACAGTGCTCGCCTTCCGGAACTCGGACTACGAGTGGGGCCACATGGGCCTCGGCACGATCCTGATGGTCATCAACATCGCGCTGATCTGGGCGTACACCATCTCCTGCCACTCCTGCCGCCATGTCATGGGCGGCAAGCTGAAGCACTTCTCCAAGCATCCGGTGCGCTACCGGCTGTGGGGCTGGGTCGGCAAGCTGAATCACCGTCATATGCAGCTCGCCTGGGCCTCTTTGATCAGCGTCGCCCTCGCCGACTTCTACGTGTATCTGCTCGCCAGCGGGGTCTTCGACGATCCGCGCCTCTTTTAGTCCTAGGGAGAGCCTTCAGCAATGACGCAACTCGAACGCGAGCAGTGGGACGTCGTGGTGGTGGGCGCGGGCGGAGCAGGTCTGCGGGCCGCCATCGAGGCGCGTGAGCGTGGCGCCCGTACCGCTGTCATCTGCAAGTCGCTCTTCGGCAAGGCCCATACGGTGATGGCCGAGGGCGGCATCGCCGCCTCCATGGGCAATGTGAACTCCGGGGACAACTGGCAGGTCCACTTCCGCGACACCATGCGCGGCGGGAAGTTCCTCAACCAGTGGCGGATGGCGGAGCTGCACGCACAGGAAGCACCGGACCGGGTCTGGGAGCTGGAGACCTGGGGCGCGCTCTTCGACCGCACGGCGGACGGGAAGATCTCCCAGCGCAACTTCGGCGGGCACGAGTATCCACGTCTCGCGCACGTCGGCGACCGGACCGGCCTGGAGCTGATCCGTACGCTCCAGCAGAAGATCGTCGCCCTCCAGCAGGAGGACTTCCGCGAATTCGGTGACTACGAAGCCCGGTTGAAGGTCTTCCAGGAGTGCACCGTCACCTCCGTACTGAAGGAGGGCGAGCGGGTCTCGGGCACGTTCTGCTACGAGCGCGAGTCCGGCCGCTTCTTCGTACTGGAGGCGCCTGCCGTCGTCCTGGCGACCGGCGGCATCGGCAAGTCCTTCAAGGTGACGTCGAATTCGTGGGAGTACACGGGCGACGGGCACGCGCTGGCGCTGCTCGCCGGCGCTCCGCTGCTGAACATGGAGTTCGTGCAGTTCCACCCGACGGGCATGGTCTGGCCGCCGTCGGTGAAGGGGATCCTCGTCACCGAGTCGGTGCGGGGCGACGGCGGGGTGCTGCGCAACTCCGACGGCAAGCGGTTCATGTTCGACTACATCCCGGACGTCTTCAAGGAGAAGTACGCGGAGTCCGAGGAGGAGGGCGACCGCTGGTACGACGACCCGGACAACAACCGGCGCCCGCCGGAACTGCTGCCCCGTGACGAGGTGGCCCGCGCCATCAACTCCGAGGTCAAGGCCGGCCGGGGCACGCCGCACGGCGGTGTGTACCTGGACGTGTCCACCCGGATGCCGGCCGAGGTCATCCAGCGCCGACTTCCCTCGATGTACCACCAGTTCAAGGAGCTGGCGGACGTCGACATCACGGCGGAGGCGATGGAGGTCGGCCCCACCTGTCACTACGTGATGGGCGGCATCGCCGTCGACTCGGAGTCCGCGGCCGCTCCCGGCGTCCCCGGTCTGTACGCGGCCGGCGAGGTCGCGGGCGGAATGCACGGCTCCAACCGGCTGGGCGGCAACTCGCTCTCCGACCTGTTGGTCTTCGGCCGGCGCGCCGGACTGCACGCGGCCGAGTACGCGGCCGGGCTCACCACACGGCCTGCCATCGACGAGGGCCAGATCGACGCGGCGGCCACCGAGGCGCTGCGGCCGTTCGGCGCCGAGGAGCCGGCGGGCGGCGGCCCGCCCGAGAACCCGTACAGCGTCCATCAGGAGCTCCAGCAGACGATGAACGACCTCGTCGGCATCATCAGGCGCGAGGGCGAGATGGAGCAGGCGCTGGAGAAACTGGGCGAGCTGCGCCTGCGCGCGGCACGGGCCGGGGTGGAGGGCCACCGGCAGTTCAACCCCGGCTGGCACCTCGCGATCGACCTGCGGAACATGCTGCTGGTCAGCGAGTGCATCGCCCTGTCGGCGCTGGAGCGCACGGAGAGCCGTGGCGGTCACACCCGCGAGGACTGGCCCGGCATGGCTCTCGACTGGCGGCGGGTCAATCTGCACTGCGGGCTGAACGATTCGGCGCGGGACCCGTCGACGGACCCCGCGCTCGGCCGGATCACCCTCTCCAGGAAGACGACCGAGCCCATCCGTCCCGACCTGCTCGACCTCTTCGACAAGGAAGAGCTGGTCAAGTACCTCGCCGAAGAGGAGCTCCACGAGTGAGTGCCAGCACGACTCCGACTCAGAGCACATCCGCCTCGTCCAACGCGTCCGCCGCGCCCGCGGCATCCGCCGCGGGCGCCTCGGCCACTTCGTACGAAGCCAAGTTCAAGGTCTGGCGCGGCGATGCGCAGGGCGGCGATCTGAAGGACTTCGCCGTCGAGGTGAACGAGGGCGAGGTGGTCCTCGACATCATCCACCGCCTCCAGGCGACACAGGCGTCCGACCTGGCGGTGCGCTGGAACTGCAAGGCGGGCAAGTGCGGTTCGTGCAGTGCGGAGATCAACGGCCGGCCGCGGCTGCTCTGCATGACACGGATGTCCACCTTCACCCGCGAGGAGACGATCACCGTCACCCCGCTGCGCGCCTTCCCCGTCATCCGGGACCTGGTGACGAATGTGAACTTCAACTACCAGAAGGCGCGGGAGGTACCGGCGTTCGTGCCGCCCCCCGGGGTCGCCGCGGGCGAGTACCGGATGCAGCAGGTGGACGTGGAACGCTCGCAGGAGTTCCGTAAGTGCATCGAGTGCTTCCTGTGCCAGGACACCTGCCATGTGGTGCGTGACCACGAGGAGAACAAGACCTCGTTCGCCGGACCGCGCTTCCTGATGCGGGTCGCGGAGCTGGACATGCACCCGCTGGACGCGGCCGAGGAGACCGGCCTGGACCGGCAGACGACCGCGCAGGACGAGCACGGGCTCGGCTACTGCAACATCACCAAGTGCTGCACCGAGGTCTGCCCCGAGGGCATCAAGATCACGGACAACGCGCTGATCCCGCTGAAGGAGCGGGTGGCGGACAAGAAGTACGACCCGCTGGTCTGGCTGGGCAACAAGATCCGGCGCCGTACGACCGGTTGAGGGCCAGAGGCTCTGTCCTCTGTGCCCTGTCCTCTGTCCCCTGCCCTGTGACTCGGGCGCCGGACGGGCCGCGGGTCGGCCCGTCCGGCGCCTGAAGGCGGGCTTCTACCGCTCGGGCGACGGCTCTACGGCTCGGCGGCCGAACTACGGCCCGGGCGATCGATCTAACGCCCGGGCGGCCGATCTACCGCTCTACCCGCTCTACCCGCTCCGGCGACCGCGCGATCAGCGACTCGACGCCGTCCAGCATCCGTTCGAGCCCGAATTCGAAGAGCGTGCCGAGTTCGAGGTCGAACTCACCGTCCCCGAAGAGCGTCGACATGACCGGATACCCGTCGGTGGAGTGGATCGGATCCAGCCGCGTCTCGCCGGCCGCCATCCACTCCTCGGCCGTCATCCCCGTGTCCTGCCGCGCCTGAGACTCCAACTCGACTGCCATCGCGAGACCTTGGGCGTAGCCGAACAGGGCGAGATGGGTGTGGATCATCCCGTGCGGCGTGAGACCGAGCCCGCGCACGATGGTCAGCACCCGCTCCGTGTAACTCATCGCGTGCGGCGAGGCCATCGGCCGGGTCAGCCCCGCCATGGCACGGGCCAGCCACGGATGGCGCTCGTACCGGGTCCACAACCACCGGATCTCCCGCGTCAGTCGCGCACGCCACCCGGCCGGCTCGGGGCCCGACGGGGCGCCGCCGAACACCGCCTCTGACATCAGACGCACCAGTTCGCCCTTGCTGGGTACATGGCGGTACAGCGCCATCGTGGACGTGCCGAACTCCGTCGCCACCCGCCGCATCGAGAGGGCGCCCAACCCTTCGGCGTCGGCGAGCGCGATGGCGGCGCGCACGACGCGCTCGCGGCTGAGCCCGTCGCCGGGAGCGGCGCCCCGGCCGCGAACGCGGTCGCGGCCTCGGTCGGGCTCCGCGACCACGGTGCCGACGCCGGGCACCGCCCGTACCAGGCCTTCCTGGTTGAGCGCGGCGAGCGCCTTGGTCGCGGTCGCCATCGCGACACCCCACTCCTCGGTGATACGGCGGGTGGAGGGCACGCGGTCGCCGGGCACGAGTTCCCCGGAGGCGATACGGCGGCGGAGCTCGGCCGCGATGCGGAGATAGGGCGGGAGGTAGGGCGGATCGACGGCCATGCCCCCTACCGTACTAGTGCACCCGAGGCACCAAGTCCCTGTGCGGACAGGGCGCCAGACAGGGCGCCAGAGGTGGTGCACTAGGCAGCTGTTTGCGGCGTACGCGCGGAGCCGATTACGTACCGGACATGGAGAACTCACACGTGCCCGGCCTCGCGGGCCGCAAGGAATGGACCGCCCTCGGCGTCCTGATGCTGCCGCTGCTCCTCGTCTCGATGGACATCTCGATCCTGTACTTCGCGATCCCGTACGTCAGCCAGGATCTGGAGCCCAGCGCCACCCAGCAGTTGTGGATCCTCGACATGTACGGCTTCGTACTCGCCGGGCTGCTCATCACCATGGGCGCGCTCGGCGACCGGATCGGCCGGCGCAAGCTGGTGCTCGGGGGCGCGGCGGTCTTCGGTGCGGCCTCGGTCGCCGCCGCGTACGCGCACTCGTCCGACACGCTCATCGGCGTACGGGCGCTGCTCGGGCTCGGCGGCGCGGCACTGATGCCGTCGACACTCGCGCTGATCCGCAATCTCTTCCACGACGCGAGGCAGCGCGGCCGGGCCGTGACGATCTGGACAGGCGTGATGACCACCGGCATCTCGCTCGGGCCGGTGGTCAGCGGGCTGCTGCTCGAACACTTCTGGTGGGGTTCGGTCTTCCTGATCAACCTGCCGGCGATGGTGCTGCTGCTGGTGCTGGTGCCGTTCCTGGTACCGGAGTCCAAGTCGGCGTCGGGGACGGTGTCGCAGGGCGCTGCGGGGTCGGGCACGGCGTCGGCGGGCGCGGCGTCGGCGGGCGCGGCGGGGTCGCGCGAGCCGTTCGACCTGGTGAGCTCGGCGCTCTCGCTCGCCGCCCTGCTCACGTTCATCTACGGCGTCAAGGAGTGGGCCCGGCACGGGTTCGCGCCGGGCCCCGCCCTGGCCGTCGGGGTGGGGCTGGTGCTGGGCCATGGCTTCGTACGCCGCCAGAAGCGCCTCGCCCATCCGATGATCGACCTCGAACTGCTGGGGCGACGGGCCTTCGGAGGGCCGGTGTTCGCGAATGTGCTCGCGATGTTCGCCACGGTGGGCATGGCGGTCTTCCTCACCCAGTACCTCCAGTCCGTGCAGGGTCTGAGCCCGTTCGAGGCCGCGCTCTGGAGCCTCGTACCGGCTTCGGGCGTGATCGTGGCGGCGCCGACGGCGGCGATCCTCGCGCAGCGCACCGACCGCGCGTACGTCATGGGCGGCGGCTTCGTCTTCGCGGCGGCCGGATTCTTCTGGCTCACCCAGATCCGGACGGACTCGGCTCTCTGGTTCTGCCTGGTGGCCGCCGCGATCTACGTGGGCGGCCTCGTCGCCGCCATGACCCTCGCCAACGAACTCGCCCTCGGCGCCGCCCCGCCGGACCGCGCGGGCTCGGCCGCCGCCGTACTCGAATCGGGCCAGGAACTGGGCGGGGCGCTGGGCATGGCCGTCCTCGGCTCGGTCGGCGCGGCGATCTACAGCCGGGACATGGCCGACGCCCTGCCGGCCGACGTCACCGCCGCGCTTCCCGGCGGTGTGGCCGACGCCGTACGGGAGACACTGGGCGGCGCGGCTGCCGCCGCGGCCCGGCTCCCGGAAGAGACCGGCGCCGACGTGCTGGCCACGGCTCGGGACGCCTTCACCCACGGGATGGGACTGGCGTCGGTCGGCGCCGGGGTCGTCATGGTGGGGGCCGCGGTCTTCTCGTTCGTGGCGCTGAGAGGCACGGCGGATGGCGGGACAGGCAAAGCCGGGGACGCTCCCGAGGGGGCGACCTTGCTCCTGCACAGACCGGCGTCCTACAGTGAATGCGTATGAATGCGCTTACACAGCAGGCGGGGCCCGGCGGAACGGGCCCGGCAGCGCGTGACCAGTAAGAAACCAGAGCGGCGAGAGCGGACGGTCTGATCGGTTGAGTGCCCCCACGGTGTACGACGTCGCCGAGCGGTCCGGCGTCTCCATTGCGACGGTTTCGCGGGTCTACCGGAATCCGGACTCCGTACGCGCCCAGACCCGGGACCGCGTACTGGAGGCGGCCCGCGCCCTGGGCTACGTACCGAGCGGCAACGCCCGCGGCCTGGCCAGCCGGACCACCGGCGTCCTCGGACTCTGCTTCCCCGACTACGCGGACCCGGACGCCGAGACCGACGCGGAGGCGGAAGCGGAGGCCGAGGCCGACGACTCCGCCGTGATGCTCTACTCCGACCAGATCATCCGCGGCATGGAGCGGGCGGCACGGCGGCACGGCTACGCGCTGCTGATCGCCGCCTCGCTGGTGGGCGGTCCCGAGAGCCTGGTCGCCAAGGTGGCCGGGCGGGTGGACGGGTTCGCCGTACTGGCGAGGACCGTGCCCACCGAGGACCTTGAGGTGATCTCGCGGCGGCTGCCGGTGGTGATGCTGGCCGGGCCGCGCGAGATCGACCACCTCGACCACATCGAGGTGGCCAACTCCGACGGGGAACGGGAGCTGGCCCGTCATCTCATCCGTGACCACGGGCTGCGCAGGCTCGCCTTCGTGGGCGGCGACCGTGAATCGCCGGACGCGGAGGCGCGGTTCCGCGGCTACCAGGAGGCCTGCCGGGAAGCGGGTCTGCCGGTGGCCGACGAGCCGGATCTGCGCGCCGAGATGATGACGCAGGTGGAGGGCGAACGGACGACGGACGCGCTCCTGGACCGTGCCGCCGGGCGCGAACGGCCGCAGGCCATCCTCTTCGCCAACGACCAGATGGCGATCGGCGCCCTGCACGCGCTGGAACGGCGTGGGGTGCGGGTGCCCGACGACATCGCGGTGACCGGCTTCGACGGGATCCCGCTGAGCCGGATCGTCCGCCCTTCCCTGACAACGGTCCGCCAGCCGATGCGGCGCCTGGGCGAGGAGGCGGTGGAACTCCTGATCCAGCGCCTGGCCGACCCCACGCGCGCACCTGTCTCCCTGATGCTCCCGGTCTCGGTGGCCCGCCGCGCGAGCTGCGGCTGCGGCTGAGGGAGCCGCTGAGGGGCGGGCTTTGCGCCTTCGGCGCGGATCCCTGGCGCCGGGCCCGTCACCTTCTCGGGGTCCCGGGGTCCCGGGTCGCGGGGTCCCGGTTCAGCTGAGCCGGGCGGCGAAGAACTTGCGGCGAGCTTCCGCCAGCCCCTCGGCATCCGCGCTCTCACCCTCGTACTCGAAGTGCCCCGCCCGCAGAACGTGCAGCTCACGCGCCTCGGGCAACGCGTTGTACACGGCGAACTGCCCCGGTGGCGGGACCGCCGGATCGAACAGCGCGGGCGCGACCATCGTCGGCACCCGGATCCGGCTCGCCGCCGTCGCCGCGTCGAAGTACGCGAGGACGTCCATGACCTCCGGGTGCTCCTCGCGGTACCCGCGTACCGCTTCCCCGCTCCCCACGGACGGCAGCGTCACGCGCAACGGATGATTCCCGAACGTCGGCACGGTCAACTGCCCGCAGCCGAAACGCTCGTCCCACGGCAGCGCCAGCGCCCCGAGCCCGCCGCCGAAGCTCTCCCCCACATACCCGAGCCGCGCTCCCGCGCCTCCTCCCGCCTCCGTCCTCAGTTCCGGCACCAGCTCCAGCAGCGCCGACGCCGCGCACCACAGATCGGCCACGCAGTCGCCGATCACATATGTCTCGCGTGACTCGATGCCGTACAGCACATGCGCATCGGCCTCACCGGGAATGCCGGGACGCCGGCTGCGCGAGCCCATCCCCCGCACGCACGGCAGGATCGCTGCGCCCCGGGGCAGCGGCAGCGGCACATCGGCGCCCGGCTCCTGGCGCCCGCCGTAGCCGTGCCCGATCACGAAACCGTGCTCGACGGGCCCCTCGGCGGGCAGCACCAGCCAGCCACCGATACGCAGCCCGCCGACCGAGGTGTAGGAGACCCCGAAGATCCGGCAGCCGTCCCGCTCGTCCTCCTGCGGGCCGACGGCCGGCGCGGTCGCCACCCCGGCCGCGGCCGCGAAACGGTCCTGCCAGTACGCGTCGAATCCGTCCGGAGGGGCAGGCGCCGGGATGTCGAGCAGCTCGTCGAGGGTCCGGCCGTAGGCCGGGTCGAAGGGATAGCCGTGCTCGAACTCAGACATGAGCGCGACATTAACCCCGGCCCGCCACCGATGACGACAACCGGAATCGACTCAGCCACTTCCGCAACGCAAACAGCCCACCTAGCCTGCGGAGGCAGAGCCTCCAGATGTCCCACATGTTGCACGAGTGTGACCAAAGCCCCTCTTGCGGTTCTCCGAATGTCTGCAGCAGAGTGATGTATGCGCTTACAGGCAGCGCATACATCGGTGAGCTCAAGGAGGAGCCGTCCATGCATCGCACCGCCAGAACCGCCTCTGCCGCCATCGCCCTCACGATGGCCGCAGGGATCACCGCATGCGGCAGCTCGGGAGGCGCGGGAGTCGCCGCCGACAAGAAGCAGACCCTCACCGTGTGGGCCATGGGCGCCGAGGGCGAGAAGCTCGCCGAAGTGGCCAAGGTGTACGAGGACGCGAACCCCCACATCACCGTCAAGGTCACCCCCATCGGCTGGGACGTCGCGCACCAGAAGCTGGTCTCCGCCGCTGCCGCCGGCACTTTGCCGGACGTGACGCAGATGGGCAGCAGCTACATGGGCGAGTTCGTCGAACTCGGCGTCCTGGAACCGGTCGACACCAAGACCTTCAAGAAGGACTCCTTCTTCCCCGCCGCCTGGGATCAGGGCGTGGCGGACGGCGAGGTCTACGGCGTCCCCTGGTACGTCGAGACCCGCGTCCTCTACTACCGCACCGACCTGGCGAAGAAGGCCGGCATAACCAAGGCCCCCGCCACCTGGCCCGAGCTCCAGCAGGCGGCCACCGACTTCCAGGACAAGGCCGGCACGCAGTGGGGCCTTCACCTCCAGTCCAGCGGCCTGGACGCCGTGCAGAGCTGGTACCCCTTCCTGTACTCGGCCGGGGGCTCGATCGTCGGCGACGACGGCAAGGCCGCCATGGCCAGCCCGGAGACCGTCAAGGCCCTCAAGGAGTACGGCACGTACTTCGAGAAGGGTCTCTCCAACAAGAGCTTCCAGCCCGGCTACGAGGTCCTGACGGACTTCAACTCCGGTGACGTCCCGATGTTCTTCTCCGGCCCCTGGACCATGACGGGCATCAACGACAACTACCCGGACCTCAAGGGCAAGTGGGCCATCGCGAAGGTCCCGGCCGACCAGGGCTCCGTCTCCATGGCCGGCGGCTCCAGCCTCGTCGTCTCCAAGGACAGCGAACACAAGGAAGCCGCCCAGGAGTTCCTCAGCTACCTCACGGGCACCGAGGGGCAGAAGGACTGGTTCAAGCGCTCGGGCGACCTCCCGGCCAACACCAGCGCCTGGGACTCCGGCGAACTCGCCGATGACGCCAACTTCAAGATCTTCCGTGCGCAGATGGAGACCGCCAAGTCCTGGCCGGTCCTGCCCCAGTGGACGGAGATCTCCTCGAAGGCCGATGAGGCCATCTCGCGAGTGACCCAGGGCAAGGCCTCCGCCGAGGACGCCGCGAAGAAGGCCCAGTCCGAGATCGAAGGGCTTGTGGAGTAGTCGTCATGAGCACCACGACCGAACCGGCCGCGGACGCGGCCCCGGTGAAGACCGGGCCGGGGGCGCATCCCCCGCCCGGCGGCCGGAACCGTGGCAAGCGGCAACAGCCCGTCGCCGTCCAGCACATGGCCGGCTGGCTGTTCTCCACCCCCTTCCTGGTGCTCTTCGCCGTCTTCATGGCCCTGCCGATCGTCGCGACGCTCGTCATGAGCTTCACGGACTTCGGTCTGCGCAATGTCACCGATCCTTTCTCGGCGGAGTTCATCGGCCTTGAGAACTACACGAAGCTGTTCGACGACGAGAAGTTCCTCAAGGCGCTGTTCAACACCGCGTACTTCGTGGTGGTCGGCGTACCGCTGACCGTCGGACTCGGGCTGTTCGTCGCCGTCCTGCTCAACAACGGCATCGACCGGGCCCGCACCTTCTTCCGGGTCGGTTTCTACGCCCCGGTCGTGACCAGCATCGTCGCGATCGCCGTCGTCTGGCGCTTCGTCCTCGACCCGTCCGACGGACTGATCGCGGGCCTCGCCTCCGAAGTCGGCCTGACGTCGCCGGACTTCCTCGGCTCCGAGGCGCTCGCCATGCCCTCGCTGATCGTGATGGCCGTGTGGCGCAATCTCGGCACGGTCATGGTGCTCTTCATCGCGGGCCTCCAGGCCATCCCGCCCGATGTACGGGAGGCTGCGCGGCTGGACGGCGCGAGCACCTGGCAGGAGTTCCGCCGCATCACCGTGCCGCTGCTGCGGCCCACGATGCTCTACACCACGGTCATCACCACCATCGGCTACCTCAACGTGTTCGAGGAACCGTTCGTGATGACGCAGGGCGGGCCCTCGGACAGCACGCTCACCGTGTCGCTGGCCATGTACCGCGAGGGCTTCAACTTCTTCCACATGGGCTACGCGAGCGCCATGGCGTACGTGCTCTTCGTCGTGATCATGGCGATCACTGTGCTCCAGCTCCGCCTGCTGAAGGACAACACGAAATGAGCGCCGCGCGCACCACCACGCCCCCGCCCTCCGCACCCACCGGCCCGGAGGACCCCAAGGGCCCGAAAGGCCCGGCCTGGGCCGGCCTCAAGCCGGGCGACGGCACCCCGACGTCGAGCGGCGGACGGCTGAGGAAGTCCGGCGTCTATGTCCTGCTCTCGATCGGCCTGCTGGTCATGGCGGCGCCGTTCCTGTGGATGGGTCTGTCGGCCTTCAAGACGGACCGTGACCTGACCGCCAATCCTCCGGTGTGGATCCCCAGCGAGTGGACCTTCGAGCACTTCGGGGAACTGCTCGACCGCCTCGACATCTCGCTCTATTTCTTCAACTCCCTGACCGTGGCGGTCCTGGTCACCACCTCCAATCTGGTTTTCTGCTCGATGCTGGGCTACGCACTGGCCAAACTGCGGTTCGGTGGCCGGAACAAGGTCTTCGCGCTGGTGCTCGGCGCCTTGATGGTGCCCGGCAACCTGATGCTGCTTCCGCTCTTCGTCCTGATGAGCAAGCTCCAGCTGATCGACTCCTACGCGGGGCTGATGCTGCCGTTCGCCGCCCAGGCCTTCGGCGTCTTCCTGATGCGTCAGTTCATGCAGTCGATCCCCGACGAGCTGCTGGAAGCGGCCCGGATCGACGGCGCCCGCGAGTGGTACATCTTCTGGCGGATCGCGATGCCGCTGGTCAAACCGGCGCTGGCGACGCTCTCGATCCTCATCTTCCTGGGCTCCTGGAACAACTTCGTCTGGCCTCTGATCGCGACGAACGACCCGGAGAAATACACCCTCCCGGTGGCGCTCGCCACCTTCGCCACCGACCCCAACCAATCGGGCGGATCCAACGGCATGTTGATGGTCGGCTCCCTCCTGATCATCCTGCCGGTGCTGCTGGTCTTCATCGTCCTGCAACGGCACTTCACCCAGGGCCTCGCCACCACCGGCATGAAATAGCCGCCCCTCCCGGCCTTCCCGACGCGTACCGCGGCTCCGACGCCGCCGCTCTACCGCCGGGCACTCATCGAAGAAAAGGTTTGTACCGACATGACCGAGAAGTCCATGGCTCGCGCCGACTGGGAGACCCGTATCGGGAAGCCCAGCGATCAGCGGCTCACCGGCATCGGGGAACTCCCCGCCCCCGGCGGCCTGTCCGCCGAGGACGGCACCGGCCATGTGCTGCTGACCTGGCGGCCGGTGGCGGGCGCGCTCGGATATCTCGTGCACCGCGCCGAGTCCCTCGACGGTCCTTACGAACCGCTCGACCACCTCGGCGGCGATGTGCTCGCCGTGCCCCATCCTCCGTACGCCGACACCCTCGCCGAGCCGGGCCGCGGCTACTTCTACAAGGTCGCCACCTGGTCCGACAGCGGAGCCGGCGCCCTTTCCGAAGCGGTCCCCGGCTGCGCCAAGGCCGCCGGTTCCAGCCCCGCCTCGGTCACCGTCACCGTGGACACAGCGGCACCCGCCACTCCCCTCCCCGGGGTCTGGAACAGGATGATCGGTGCCGAGCACTTCTCCCTGCTGACCTGGGACAAGCCGGGCGCGGGCGGCTCGGACGTCGCGAAGGAGTACGCGCAGGCCCTCGGGATCGTCCGCGACGAGATCGGCGTCCGCTCCGTCCGGGCACATGGCACCTTCCTCCCGGAGACGCTGTCCGTCCAGCCGGACGGCTCCTTCGACTTCTCCGGTCTGGACGAGGTCTACGACCGCTTCCTGGCCACCGGACTCCAGCCCGTCGTCGAACTCTCCTTCATGCCCAAGGAACTCGCCGCCGATCCGAACTACACGGTCTTCGACTACCAGGCCCTGGTGTCCAAGCCCGCCGTGTGGGAGCACTGGGGCGACCTCTGCCGCGAGGTGACCGTCCACCTCCAGAACCGGTACGGCAAAGACACCGTCGCGGGCTGGGAGTTCGAGGTCTGGAACGAGGCCAATCTGGAGGTCTTCTGGAACGGCACCCAGGACGACTACCACCGACTCTACGAAGTCGCCGTCCGCGCCGTGAAGGGTGTCGACGAACGGATCAAGGTCGGCGGCCCGTCCTCCGCCGCCGCCGGCTGGGTCGGCGCCCTCCTTGAGTACTGCCAGGAGCGCGACGTCCCCATCGACTTCGTCTCCACTCACACCTACGGCAACGCTCCGCTGGACTTCCGCCCGATGACCCGCGCCTTCGCGGAAGCGACCGGCCGACCGGAACCGGAGATCCTGTGGACCGAGTGGGGTGTCACCCCGACACACTTCCACCGGGTCAGCGACTCCGTCTTCGCCGCTCCGTTCGTCCTGCGCGGCATGAAGAGCGCCTTGTCGTCCACCGACGCGCTGGCCTACTGGGTCGCCTCCGACCAGTTCGAGGAGCTGGGCTGGCCGCCCCGGCTCTTCCACGGCGGATTCGGTCTGCTCACGGTCGGCAATCTGCGCAAGCCACGCTTCTGGGCGCTGTATCTCCTCTCCCAGCTGGCCGGTGGGCGGATCCCCGCCGCGGTGAGCGGTGACGGCGCCGGGGCGCTCGTGGAGTCCTTGGCCACCCGCGCCGACGACGGCTCCACCATCGACGTCCTGCTCTGGAACGGCACGCTCGACCAGTCCAAGATCGACGGCTTCGCCCCGCTGAACCGCGTGGCAACCGTGCGGGTCACCGGACTTGAGCCGGGGGCCGACTACACCGCTCTCTCCCGCCGGGTCGACGAGCAGCACTCCAACATCCAGGCCGTCTGGAACGACCTCGGCGGCGGCGACTGGCCCGACGAGCCCCAGTGGGCGAAGCTGCGGTCCGCCGACGAGCTGCCCGTGGAGCCCCTCGCGCCCATGGTGGCCGACAGCACGGGCGTGGCGACGCTGACCATCCCGCTGCCCAACCCGGGGATCCGCTTCCTGCGCCTCACCCGCGCCTGATCCCCTCCACAGTCCCGGGGGCCGGCGGCACCTGACCGCCGTCGGCCCCCGCGCCGGCACCGCCGCCATGGCCGGACCTCCGCTCATTCTTCCGGCCATGGCGGCGGCCAAAGACCTGGCCCAGGCACCGGCCCAGGCCACAACTCCACATCTGCCAAGGGGAGCTGGACTCTCATGGACCGTCGTACGTTTCTCGCCGCCGCTGGAACCGGGGCCACCGCCCTGTCCCTCGGAGCCGTCACCACACCCGCCATGTCCGCGCCGACCGCAGCCGCGTCGCGTGCTCGTGTTGTTCATGCCTCTGATACACCGCTGCTGCTCAGCTGGTTCCGCGATACGTATCACTCGATCGAGGCGATGACGACCGGCATCGGTCTCGCCGCCGACAAGATCGACCTCGACGCACCGGGTGGGCCTGTCCCCTCGCAGAACACCTCGCCGACCAATATCGGCTGCGGTCTGTGGTCCACCGTCGCCGCCGCCGGACTCGGCGTCATCGACCAGGACACCCTGCGCCGCCGACTCGAACTGACCGTCACGGCCGTCGAGAAGCTCGAACGTCACCACGGCTTCTGGCTCAACTGGTACAACGCCCACGACGGCTCGGTGCTCACCAGCTGGCCGGGCACCGGCGACCCGGTCCGTCCCTTCCTCTCGTCGGTCGACAACGCGTGGCTCGTGACGGGCCTGCTCATCGCCGCCGACGCGGACAGCCGGCTGCGCCGCCGGATCGACAAGCTGCTGGCCACCGCCGACTGGTCGTACTTCTACACGCCGTACGACGCCGCAGACCCGGTGGCCAACCCCGGCCAGCTCCGCGGCGGTTTCTGGACCGACACCGGCGAGCCGACGGCCCACCATTACGGAGCGCTCAACACCGAGCCGCGCATGGCCAGTTACCTGGGCATCGCCGACGGCAGCATTCCCTCGGACCACTACTGGCACATGCTCCGCACCATGCTTCCCGAGCACGGCCAGGAGCAGCCGCCCGGCGGGGCGTACGACACCATCGACGGTGTCCGACTCTGGCAGGGGCACTACACCTACCGGGGCCGCAAGCTGGTCCCGACCTGGGGCGGCTCGATGTTCGAAGCCCTGATGGTGCCGCTGTTCGTGCCCGAGCCCGAGTGGTCCCCGCGCTCGTGGGGCACCACGCACCGGCGCTTCGTCCGCTCCCAGATCGAGCACGGCCTGGAGGAGGCGGAGTACGGCTACTGGGGGTTTTCCCCGTCCGAGGTGCCCGAAGGCGGTTACCAGGAGTACGGCGTGGACGCGATCGGCATGAACATCGACGGATACGCCTCCAACACCGACCGTACCTATGTCACGCACGGTGACCCGCTGCCGCCCGCGTCCGCCTACACGAACGGGGTCGTGACCCCGCACGCCTCGTTCCTCGCCCTCCCCTACGCACGGTCGGAGGCCCTCGCCAATCTCAAGGCGATCGCGGACGACTTCGGTGCGTACGACGACGGCTACGGCTTCCGCGACTCGGTCAATGTGAGGACCGGACACGTCAGCAGCTCGGCTCTCGCCCTGGACCAGGGCATGATCGCCGCCGCTCTCGCACAGGAACTCCGCCCCGGTCTGCTGCAGCGTCCCTTCCGCACCGGCGGTTTCGCCTCGCGCATCCGTCCGATGCTGGGCAAGGAGCGCTTCAGCATCTGATCCCCGCCCCGGGCCCCGGGGCCGACCGGCGCCGCCCCATGTGCGGCGCCGGTCGAAACGGCGCCCTGAGCCCGTCGCCGCACGCGCCTCCACAGGTCGCACATCGCTCGGTCGCGGACGATCAAATCGGGGCATAACCTCCCAGATGTGACGCGGATCGTAAGCCGTGACCGGACTCGTACAGCCGGCCTGAGCCTTCTGGCCCTGCTGGTGACGTGCGGCTGGCTGCTGGTGCCTGCCATCTCGCCGGAAGCCCGCGCGGAGGATCCCCTCACTCTTTCGCGTCAGGGGCAGATCACCGACAAAGTCGGCGCCCTCGACGGTCGCGCGGGTGCGGTGACCAAGTCCCGCGACCAGCTGGACAGCGACAGCCGTATGCAGCTGTTTGTCGCCTACGTGCGCGACTTCTCCGGCAGATCCGGGCAGAGCTGGGCCGACACGACCGCCGAACGGAACGGTCTCGGCCGCGACGACATCCTGCTCGCCGTCGCCACCCACGACCGGCAGTACGCCTACTCCGCCACGGCTGACGCTCCTCTTACGGAGGGCCGGCTCGCCGAGGTGGCGCGGACGGCCATCGAGCCCGCTCTCCGGCGGAACAACTGGGCGGGCACGGCGATCGGAGCGGCGAACGGCTTCAGGGCGACCGCGGCCGGCTCACCCGTTCCCACACCCGCCCTCACTCCCGGCCCGGCAGATCCCGACGGTGAGACGTCCTCCAACAGGTCGGGCAGCGCTCTCGTCATTCCTGTCGTGCTGGTGGGCGGCGCGGTAGTCCTCGCCACGTACGCGTACATCAAGCGCAGGCGGCGCGCCTCGACCCGTACGACGCCAAAAGGCGGGCAGGAAGGCTGGGGCCATTCGGGGCGGCCTCCGCGGACTCCGCTGCCGGAGCTCGACCGGCGGGCGGGACTGGCCCTCGTCGACACGGACGACGCCGTACGCACCAGCCAGGAGGAACTCGGCTTCGCCACGGCACAGTTCGGTGAGGAAGCGGCGCTTCCCTACGAGGACGCCGTGACGTACGCGAAGGGTGAGCTGGCGGTGGCCTTCCGGCTGCGCCAGCAGCTCGACGACGCGTTCCCGGAGGACGAGAACACCCGGCGTCGCATGCTGGACGAGATCGTCGCCCGGTGTGCGGACGCCAACAGCCGACTGGACGCCGTATCCGCAGGCTTCGACCGACTGCGGGCCACGGAGCGCAACGCCCCGGAGACGCTGGCAGCCGCCGAGGCCGCGTCCCGGGAGCTGACCGGCAGGACCACCACGGCCGCCGCCACTCTCGCCGCGATGCGCGAGCGGTACGCGGAATCGGCATCGGCCCCGGTCGCAAGTGCTGTCGAACAGGCCGACGACCGGTTGGTGTTCGCCACAACGAATCTGGAGGACGCGCGGCGCTCGGTCGAGGCGGGCGACAACGGCCGCGCGGCGGTGCATGTACGGGCGGTGGAGAGCGCCGTGGGCCAGGCGGCGACGCTGGTCGAGGCAGTGGAGCGGCGCGCGCTCGAACTCGCCGAGGCCGCCGGCAGACTCCCCGGTTCGCTGACCGAGACGGAGACCGACCTGGCGGATGCGCGCGGGCTGCTCGAAGGCACGGCGGAAGCGACCTCCACGGCCGATCTCCAGGGCCGCATCGCACGCGCCGAGGCAGTGGTCGCCGATGTGCGGCAGGAGCAGGCCGCCGGGCCGTACGACCCGCTCGACGCCCTGCGCAGGGTCGAGGAGGCGGACGCGGTGCTGGACGAAGCTCTCGCGGGCGCGCGCGAGCGCGAAGTTGGTGGACGCCGAGCAGGGGCGCTGCTCGATCAAGCCACGCTCGGCGCCCGCTCGGCGATCGGCGCCGCGGCCGGCTACATCGCGACACATCGCGGGGCGGTGGGCAGTGAGGCTCGCACCCGGCTGGTGGAGGCACAACGGCGGCTCGACCAGGCCGGGACGCTGACGGAGCTGGGCGATGCGCAGGGTGCGCTGGCCGAGGCCCAGCACGCGGACAGCCTGGCCAGGCGGGCGCAGAGCCTCGCCGAGCAGGATGTGCGGTCGTTCGGGAACCGGTTCGGCCCCGGCGGTGTATCAGGGGCAGGAAATGGGCTCGGCGGTGCCGTGCTCGGCGGAATCATCCTCGGCGGCCTGTTCGGCGGCGGAGGCGGACGTGGTGGGCTGT
>NZ_JARJHW010000126.1:0-21542 GCF_040560175.1 Streptomyces panacea | reverse complement strand
AGACAGGTCCGGGCGGGGGAACTGGGCCGTGGACCCGTGGTCCTGACCCTGACCCTGCCAACCGCCATTGACGTCGCCCGAGTTGGGGACGGGGTGGGAGCCGGTGTCGCCGAATCCGTTGCCGCCGGTGTTGCCGATGCCGTTGTTACCGCCGCCGGTGTTGGCGACGCCGCTGTTCAGATCCGGTCGCGGACCGTTGAAGTCGGGACGCGGGAACTCGGCGGTGGCGCCGGGCCCCTGGCCCTGCCCCGCCGACGGCATGGCGAACTGACCGGTGTTCGCGGGCTCCTCGTGGCCGCGCGGGGCGTCCGGCGTGAACCGCTGCGGCGGAGGCTGCTGCTCGCTGCCCCAGCTGGTGGTCCCACCGGTGGTGCCGGGACGCTGCGGGCGCTGCGGCGGCCGCGGGTTGCCCCCGGGCAGCTCGGCGCGCGGTCCGCCGGGCGGCGGCAGCTGACGGCCGCGGTCGACCGGCGGAGGTCCACCGGCCGGCGCCCCCGCACCCTGCGGGAAGGCGTTGCGGTCGCGGTTGCCGGGGCCACGTCCGTTCGGGCCGCTGGAAAGGCTCTGACCGGGCCGGGCCAGTCGGCCCCCGGCCTGCGGCACCGGACCCGACGGCTGCCCGCCGGGGCCCGCCTGGGCGCCCGGACGGCCTGCGGCGCCCTGGTCGCGGGGGCTCGTACCGAAGAGGCTCGGCCCCCCCGAACTCTGGCCCCCGCCCTGGCGCTGCGGATCCTGCGGCGGACCGGACTGCGGCCGACTGGGCAGGCCGCTCTGCATCCCGTTCCTGGCCGGCAGCGCGGCACGGGGCCCCGTACCGGCGCCGACCTGGCCGCGTGACGGCGGAGTGGCGAGGCGACCGGCTCCGGCCGCGCCGCCCGCGAGCCCGGCGGCGATGCCGGACTGCTGGCCGCCGCCACCGAGAGCGCCCTGACCGGTGGGCGACTGGCCGCCGGCGCCGTTCTGCGTGCCGACGCCGGGGCGCGGAGGCATCTTCTTGCCGCCGTTGGCGACATCGACGGGCAGCATGACCAGCGCGGTCGTGCCACCGGAGTCGGAGGGGCGCAGCTGGATCCTGATGCCGTGGCGCAGCGAGAGCCGGCCGACCACGAACAGACCCATGCGGCGCGACACCGAGACGTCCACGGTGGGCGGCGAGGCGAGCCGTTCGTTGATCGCGGCCAGATCCTCGGGGGAGAGGCCGATGCCGGTGTCGTGGATCTCGACGAGCACGCGCCCGTCGGGCAGTGCGTGACCGGTGACGCGGACCTTGGTCTGCGGCGAGGAGAACGACGTCGCGTTCTCCAGCAGCTCGGCGAGCAGGTGCACGAGGTCGTTGACGACGCGGCCGGCGACCTCGGTCGTGGGCACCGAGGCCAGTTCGATCCGCTCGTACTGCTCCACCTCGGAGGCCGCGGCACGGAGCACGTCGACCAGCGGGACGGGGCGCGTCCAGCGGCGGCCCGGCTCCTCACCGGCGAGGACCAGCAGGTTCTCACCGTTACGGCGCATACGGGTCGCGAGGTGGTCCAGCTTGAACAGGGAGGACAGCTGGTCCGGGTCGGCTTCACGGGACTCGAGCTCGGAGATCAGCGACAGCTGACGCTGGATCAGGCCCTGGCTGCGGCGCGAGAGGTTGGTGAACATCGCGTTGACGTTGCCTCGCAGCAGCGCCTGCTCGGCGGCCAGTCGGACCGCCTCGCGGTGCACGTCGTCGAAGGCCGCGGCGACCTTGCCGATCTCGTCCCTGGAGTGCACACCGACGGACTCGACGGAGGTGTCCACGTCCTGCGGGTCGGCCTCGGAGAGCTGCTTGACCAGCTCGGGCAGCCGGTCCTGGGCGACCTTGGTGGCCGTCTCCTGCAGACGCCGCAGCGAGCGGATCATGGAGCGGGCGACGACGAAGGCGCCGACCAGCGAGACCCCGAGGACGACGAGGATCAGCGCACCGTTGATGAGCGCGTCCTGCTGCGACTTCTCGCGCAGCTGACGCGCCTTGTTCTCCATCTCGCCGAGCAGCGTCTGCTCGATGATGTTCATCGCGTTGATCTTCGCGGACGCCTGGTCGGTCCAGTCCAGGTACGAGCGCTTCGGCCGCCCCTCCAGACCGCCGGAGATGCCGAGCACCCGCTGCGAGTACTCGTCCGCGGCGTTGATCTCGGGGTTGCCCTTGCCGCTGAGCGGCGCCGTCAGCTCCTCGGCGTTGCCGCCCATCGACTCGTACAGCGCGTCGAAGGAGGCGAGAGCGTTGCTGCCCTTGGTGAACGCCGCCAGTCCGTAGAGCCGGTCGTTCTCGTTGAGATCGCCCAGCTCCTTGGGGTCGGCGGGGAGCGCGGAGGCGATGATCGCGCGCTGGATCGACGCGTACTCCTTGGCGGAGGAGAAGGCCGCCAGGGCGCGGGTGCGCTTGATCATGTCCGGGTTGCTCGTCGCCTGCGCCATGTCCTGAGAGAGGCTCAGCAGCGAGTCGATGAGACCGCTGTAGGCGTCGACCGTCAGGGAGTGTGTGGTGTCCGAGTCGTACGCGTCCTTGCGGATTTCCTGGATCTTGTTGACCTGGGTCGCGATCTGGCTGACGTTGGCGCGGATCGACTCCAGCGCCTGGTCGCCGTCGGTGTTCCCGATGTCCACGGTGGCGCCGAGGAAGGCCTTCTTGGCCCGGTCCGTCTTGGTGCGACGGTCCTGGACCTTGAAGTCCTTGGGGTTCGCGCCGTTGGTGAGCGGACCCGCCGACTCGTCACGCTCCGCCTGGAGCGCGGCGGCGAGGCTGGTCGCTTCCTTGGTCATCTTGGTCAACAGCTGCATGTGCTCCAGCTGCTGCCTGTCGTTCAGGGACTCGTTGATACGCAGTCCACCCAGCGTGGTGGCCGCGACCACCGGCAGGGTGAGCAGTGCCACCAGACGGGTACTGATGCGCCAGTTGCGCAGAGCTATTCGCGAACCCGCGTCGGTCGACGCCGACTTGGGCGCGGCGTCGGGGGCGTCGCCACCGGGCGCCGCACCGGGCTGTGCACCCCGGTCACCACCCTCGCCGGCCGGGCCTTGGCCCGGGTTCTGGGTGTGCTGGGGCGAGGAGCCGCGGTCGGTTCCGCCGCGGGGCTCCTGCTCCGCCGCAGCGCTGCTATCCCTCTTGAAACGTCCCTGCACTAGCGTCGCAACCTCTGGACCAGGCGTCCCCCCGCAGAACGGTGGGACGGTGTCGGCGTCGTGGAGCACAGAGTGCGCCCCAAGGTGGTCGTTGAGTGACCGGCGATGCTCCCCTTCCCCGCATGCCACTCGGCGCCGCGTCGCGCCCTTACGCGCCGTCCTGATGAACCCGCGGCGGTGCGTGGAATTCCAGCACAGAGGCGGATCTCCAACAAGGGCCGTGTACCGGGCTGTGACCTGGGTGACGCGTTGTGAGTGCGACGTGACGATCGGTAGAAGTCGTTCAGGGAGGAAACGGACTTCCCGGAACGAGTCCCGTGTGGGTGAGGGGTGCCCCAGTCCTGATGATCAGGAGCGGAATGAAGGGTTCGATAGGGCAATGTCCGTTTCCACCGGTCTCGACCACTGTCCGTGATGGGTGAATTGCCCGGCAGGTCGTGAGCAAACTCACATGGAGATCGTTGCGGCATCCAGGCTTTCGCAGGGAATCACGTGTTTAGCCTGACGCTTTACATGGATGGCACATTCGACAACCGGCGCTTCCGAGCACCCGTACCCGACAAGGTCTGAGAAACACCGATGAAGATGACGAAGATGTTCCGCCACACCGCCAACCCCCGCCGCACCACGCTCGCGAACCTTGAGGACGCCGCGGAACTCCTCCCGCCCGCGCAGCCGGAGCACTCCGTCGACCTGCCGCTGCGCACGGCCAACCCGCGCCGTACGACGCTGATCGACGCCCCTGTCGCACAGTAGGGCACGCCCCACGGCGGCCCCGCACCGCGTCGGCCGCCGCCCCTCACCAAGCTAGCCTGGGACGTCAGTCTCCAGTCAGCCAGCAGCAAAGTGAGGGGCGACAGCAACCCGTGCGCATCGCCAGATTCTCCATCGACGGCAATGTCGCCTTCGGCGCGGTCGAGGAGGACGGCACCGGCGGTACGGCCGCCGGCCTCGTCCTCGACATCATCAAGGGCATTCCGTACACCGACTTCGAGCTCTCCGGCACCAAGGTCCCGCTGAGCAAGGTCAGGCTGCTCCCGCCCGTGCTCCCCAACAAGGTCGTGGGCGTCGGACGCAACTACGCGGCGCACGCGGCGGAGCTGGGCAACGACGTGCCCCAGACGCCGGTCGTCTTCTTCAAGCCGACCACCTCGGTGATCGGCTCCGGCGACGGTGTCGAGTACCCCTCGTTCTCCGAGGACCTCCACTACGAGGCCGAACTGGCCGTGGTCATCGGCCGCATGTGCCGCGAGGTCCCGCGCGAGCGGGTCAAGGACGTGATCCTCGGATTCACCTGCGCGAACGACGTGACCGCGCGCGACGTCCAGAAGAGCGAGAACCAGTGGGCCCGCGCCAAGGGCTTCGACACCTCCTGCCCGCTCGGCCCCTGGGTGGAGACCTCCATCGACCTGGCGGCCGTCGCCGACGGCCTCACCGTCCAGTGCGTCGTCAACGGTGAGCAGCGCCAGCTGGGCAGCACCCGCGACATGATCCGCTCCGTCGAGGACCTGGTCGTGCACATCACCGAGGCCATGACGCTGCTCCCGGGCGACGTCATCCTCACGGGCACCCCCGCGGGGGTCGGCCCCCTCAACGTCGGCGACGAGGTCGCCGTCACCATCGAAGGCATCGGCACTCTCACCAACAAGGTGATCAAGCGTGGCTAACGCGACCGTCCGCGTACGTTTCTGTCCCTCGCCGACCGGCAACCCCCATGTGGGCCTGGTCCGCACCGCCCTCTTCAACTGGGCGTTCGCCCGCCACCACGGCGGCACCCTGGTCCTGCGCATCGAGGACACCGACGCCGCGCGCGACTCCGAGGAGTCGTACGAGCAGCTGCTCGACTCGCTGCGCTGGCTCGGCCTCGACTGGGACGAGGGCCCCGAGGTGGGCGGCCCGCACGCGCCGTACCGCCAGTCGCGGCGGATGGACATCTACCGGGACGTCGCCGACAAGCTGCTCGCCGCCGGCCACGCGTACCACTGCTACTGCACCACCGAGGAGCTGGAGACCCGCCGCGACGCCGCGCGCGCCGCGGGCCGCCCCTCCGGGTACGACGGCCACTGCCGCGACCTCGAGCCCGAGCGCAAGGCGGCGTACGAGGCGGAGGGCCGCACCTCCATCGTCCGCTTCCGGATGCCCGACGAGCCGATCACCTTCACCGACCTGGTCCGCGGCGAGCTGACCTTCACGCCGGAGAACGTGCCCGACTACGGCATCGTCCGCGCCAACGGGGCGCCGCTCTACACCCTCGTCAACCCGGTCGACGACGCGCTGATGGAGATCACCCACGTCCTGCGCGGCGAGGACTTGCTCTCCTCCACACCCCGTCAGGTCGCGCTCTACCAGGCGCTGATGGGGCTGGGCGTCGCCCACTTCGTGCCGCAGTTCGGGCATCTGCCGTACGTGATGGGCGAGGGCAACAAGAAGCTGTCCAAGCGCGACCCGCAGGCCTCGCTCAACCTCTACCGCGAGCGTGGCTTCCTGCCCGACGGGCTGCTCAACTACCTGTCCTTGCTGGGCTGGTCGTTCTCCGCCGACCAGGACGTCTTCTCCCGCGAGGAGATGGTCGGCGCCTTCGAGATCACCGACGTCAACGCCAACCCGGCGCGCTTCGACCTGAAGAAGGCCGAGGCGATCAACGCCGACCACATCCGGCAGCTGGACGTCAAGACCTTCATGGAGGCCTGCGCGCCCTGGCTGCGGGCCCCGTACGCCAACTGGGCGCCGGAGGACTTCGACCAGGCGGCCTTCGAGGCGATCGCCCCGTACGCGCAGACCCGCGTGACAGTGCTCTCGGACATCACGGCCAATGTCGACTTCCTGTTCCTGCCCGAGCCGGTCGAGGACGAGGCGTCCTGGACGAAGGCGATGAAGGGCGACCCGGTGGCCCTGCTGACCACGGCCCGCGCGAAGCTGGCGGACGCGGACTGGTCGAGCGCCGAGTCCCTGAAGAACGCGGTCCTGGCGGCGGGCGAGGAGCACGGTCTCAAGCTGGGCAAGGCCCAGGCCCCGGTCCGCGTCGCGGTCACGGGCCGCACCGTGGGCCTGCCGCTCTTCGAGTCCCTGGAAATCCTGGGCAGGGAGCGCACGCTGACCCGCATCGACGCGACGCTGGCGAAGCTCGCGGCGTAGGTCCTGCCGGACGCGAACCGAAGGGGGTGACGGCCGACCCGGCCGCCACCCCCTTCGCCGTACCGCACGGCACGCGGTGGTCAGAGCGCCACGAGGTCGACGACATTGATCACGACGTGCCGGTTCGA
This sequence comes from Streptomyces panacea, assembly GCF_040560175.1. Classification (NCBI taxonomy): domain Bacteria; kingdom Bacillati; phylum Actinomycetota; class Actinomycetes; order Kitasatosporales; family Streptomycetaceae; genus Streptomyces; species Streptomyces panacea. The sequence goes on along the minus strand of NZ_JARJHW010000126.1, from coordinate 15,135 downwards.
CACGATGTACGTCACGAATCCACCGGTGAACGCCGCCGACCAGCTGTTGTCCCGGTTGCTCGTCGCGGGCGGCCCGAAGGGGTTGACGGCGAGCCGCTTCTCCAGCGCGGCGAGCGCGCCGCGCTGGGGCGCGGTCAGCGCGGTCTTACGTCGAGCCGCCCGATCCGCGTAGCGGATGGCGTACGCGCTCACCCGTGCCCCAACGCGTCCACAGGGTTGTTCTCGGCGTCGTACGCCTCGCCCTCCTCGTCCCGGAAGACCATGCCCTCGGTGTCGCCTTCCGCCATGCGCTTGATCGTGTGCTCGACATCGTCCAGGTACCCCGGAGTCGCGCAGGCGCAGGCGAAGGGGAACCACTTGTCCACGACGCCGGCCAGCGCCGCCTGGTCGAAGTCGGCCGCCGCGCTCAGCCAGTCCTGCTCGAAGGCCCGCAACCAGTCGGGACGCCGCTGCAGCGCCGTGCGAACGGCCTCCGAAGTTCTCTCGCAGGCCTCCGGGTCCACTTCAGGGACCATGATCAACTCCCTCGGCGGGTGGGGCGAACGGGACCGCCATGCTAGGGCCTGTCCGGCGCGCGGCACGGTGCCCGATCGCGACATCCCACCCGTACGAGGGGCGGTGCCGGCAGCGCGCCGCCCCGGTACCGTCGGCGTATGCCGATCCGCGCCGTCGTCTGGGACATCGACGACACCCTCTTCGACTACACCACCGCCGACCGCGCCGGGATGCGGCTGCATCTCGCGGCCGAAGGGCTCGCCGACAGTTTCGGTAGCGCCGAGCAGGCCCTGGCGCACTGGCGTGAGATCACCGACATCCAGTGGCTGCGGTTCGCCGACGGCGAGACCACCTTCCAGGGACAGCGGCGGGACCGCGTGCGCCAGTTCCTCCGTAAGGAGGCGCTGAGCGACACCGACGCCGACGCCTGGTTCGACCGCTACGTCGCGCACTACGAGTCCGCCTGGAAACTCTTCCCCGACGCCCTCGCCGCGCTCGACTCCCTGGCCCCCGACTACCGCCAGGCCGTCCTGTCCAATTCGAGCATCCACAACCAGGACCGCAAGCTCCGCGTCCTCGGCGTACGGGACTACTTCGAGGCCGTCCTGTGCGCCGCGGAGCTGGGTGTCTCCAAGCCCGACGCCGCCGCCTTCCACGCCGCGTGCGACGCCCTGGAGCTCGCCCCCGCCGAAGTCGCCTACGTGGGGAACGAACCCGACATCGACGCCGGCGGCGCCACCGCCGCCGGACTGGCCGGAGTCTGGCTCGACCGGGGGCGGCTCGGCGGCCGGCCCGAGCTCGTGACGATCACCGATCTGGACCGCCTGCCCGCTCTGCTGCGCGGTGATACTCGTTTTGGAGCGCCGTCCCCCATCGGGTAATGTTCTTCCTGCGCCGCCCCAGAGACCGCAAGGTCTGGCCGGAAGGCGCAAACCCAAACAAAACCCCCACTCCGGGGGTTGAGTTTTGGTGGGCTATGGTGTAATTGGCAGCACGACGGTTTCTGGTTCCGTTAGTCTAGGTTCGAGTCCTGGTAGCCCAGCGCAGAGTTCTTCTGCAACGCCCCCGTTGTGTAGCGGCCTAGCACGCCGCCCTCTCAAGGCGGTAGCGCCGGTTCGAATCCGGTCGGGGGTACAGATCCTTCTCTCCGATTTCTTCGGGTCGCACCCGGACATGTCGATGCAGGATCGCTAGGGCCCCCGTTGTGTAGCGGCCTAGCACGCCGCCCTCTCAAGGCGGTAGCGCCGGTTCGAATCCGGTCGGGGGTACGCAGTACGAAAGTCTGAACCACCCTTGGGCTATGGTGTAATTGGCAACACGACGGTTTCTGGTTCCGTTGTTCTAGGTTCGAGTCCTGGTAGCCCAGCTCAATGCTCCATCAGCTAGCCCCCGTTGTGTAGCGGCCTAGCACGCCGCCCTCTCAAGGCGGTAGCGCCGGTTCGAATCCGGTCGGGGGTACGTGACGACGAGGCCCTCCGCGATCGCGGAGGGCCTTTTCCGTTGTCCCGCCTCGCACTGCCCCGCCCCGGTCCACGCCCCGTCCCCGCACTCGCTCGACGCACTCAATTCCCAGGACGGTAGCGCCGGTTGGACTCCTCGGCCTCCGCCAGCCGGCGCAGGCTGAGCAGCACCGGCTCGTACAGGACGGTGAGCGCCACCGCCGCCTCCACCTGTTCGTACGGGTCCCCGTACCGCTCCACCATGTCGATGTCGGTGACGCCGAGTTGGTCGGCGAGCCGCCCGTACGGCAGCAGGTCCGCCACCTCGCAGGGATAGCCCGTCCTGGACAGCCCGGCGATGGCGCCGACCAGGACGCGGTACGCCGCCTCCGAGGCGCCGCGGCGCGGCGCGTGCGTCCAGCCCAGCTCCTCGAACAGCTCCTCCGCCCGGCGCCGCGCCGACTCCGTCACCTCGTCCAGCTCGTCGGCGGCGAACGCGGCGTCCAGCGCCCCGTCGCCGGGCAGCGCCGCGATCGCCGCGCCCAGGCGCGTGTGGTGGTCGATGGAGTCGTCCTCGATGGCCGTGAGGACCTCGCGCGCGGTGGCGACCGGCATCCGGCCCACCTGGATCAGCGCGCGGACGAGGCGCAGCCGGCGCAGATGCCCGTCGTCGTACGCGGACTGCGTGGCGCTGACCCGGTGGCCCGGCCTGAGCAGCCCCTCTCGCAGGTAGTACTTGATCGTGGCGGTGGGAATCCCACTGCGCTCACTCAGCTCCGCCATCCGCATACCGCTTGCACCACCCTTTGGAGAGTGCCACTATCCAATCATGGATAGTGGCACTCTCCAAAGGGAGTGGGCCATTCGTACCGCCGCCTTCGCGCGGCCGGAGGCAGGGGGACCGTCATGCGTACGAAGATCGAGGGCCGGATGACCGCGGCCGCCGAGGGCGACGTCGTCGTCTTCATCGTCGGGATGCGCGTCAACAACTTCCTTGCCCCGCGCAGTTGGTGGCCGGTGTTCACGGCCATGCCGAGGATGCTCAGGGAGCTGTCGCGCGACAAGGGCAGCGGCCTCATCGGCGTCCAGTCGCTGCTGGGCTTCCCTCGGGTGCTGTACGTCGTCCAGTACTGGGACTCGAAGGAGAAGCTGCTCGCGTACGCCTCCGCGCCGGACGGCGAGCACCGCCCCGCGTGGACGGAGTTCAACCGCCGGCTGCGTGCCGGCAAGGGCAAGGTGGGCTTCTGGCACGAGACGTACGTCGTCCCGGCGGGCTCGTACGAGAGCGTCTACGTCAACATGCCGGCCTTCGGCCTCGGCGCGGCCACGGAGGTCGTCCCCGTGGGCCGTCGCGGCGACCGCGCGGCAGACCGCCTCGGCTCGTAACCGCCCCGCCGACTCGCGCCGATCCCGTCAACTCCGCCCCGTACGGGGCGGAGTTGGGCGGCGGCGCGAGGCGGTGCTCGGTCAAGGCGCGTGGTGCTCGGTGCGTGCGCGAGGGCGGAATCAGCTGGTACGGCGCAGTGCCTCGGACAGCCGCCCGGCCGCGTCGATGATCGCCTGGGCGTGCATCCGCCCCGGGTGCCGGCTGAGCCGCTCGATAGGACCGGACACCGACACCGCCGCGACGACCCGGTTGGACGGCCCGCGCACCGGCGCCGAGACCGAGGCGACGCCCGGCTCGCGCTCGCCGATCGACTGCGCCCAGCCCCGCCGCCGTACACCGGAGAGCGCCGTGGCCGTGAACCGCGCCCCCTGGAGACCGCGGTGCAGCCGCTCCGGCTCCTCCCAGGCCATCAGGATCTGCGCCGACGAGCCCGCCTTCATGGTGAGCGTGGAGCCGACGGGCACCGTGTCCCGCAGTCCGGACAGCCGCTCGGCCGCCGCCACGCAGATCCGCATGTCGCCCTGGCGCCGGTAGAGCTGCGCGCTCTCCCCGGTCACGTCGCGCAGATGTGTGAGCACCGGCCCGGCCGTCGCCAGCAGGCGGTCCTCGCCGGCCGCCGCCGCCAGCTCGGCGAGCCGCGGGCCGAGGATGAACCGGCCCTGCATGTCCCTCGCCACCATCCGGTGGTGTTCCAGGGCCACGGCCAGCCGGTGGGCCGTGGGCCGTGCGAGCCCGGTCGCAGCGACCAGCCCGGCGAGGGTGGCCGGACCGGACTCCAGGGCGCTCAGTACCAGAGCCGCCTTGTCGAGAACGCCGACGCCGCTAGAGTTGTCCATGCAACGATACTCGCGTCTCACTCTGTGAAACGCAAGTTCAATTTTCCGGGGAACTTGCCAACCTGTAGGGACGGGCCCGTACACGAACCGGGTTCGCAGCCGACGCGGGCACGTGGGACACCGGCATGGGCCCCACATATCTCCAGGACTGCCGGCGGCGCTGCCGGCCGAAGGGAAAGCGATGGGTAGGACACTCGCGGAGAAGGTCTGGGACGACCACGTCGTCCGGCGCGCCGAGGGCGAGCCCGACCTTCTCTTCATCGATCTGCACCTGCTGCACGAGGTGACGAGCCCGCAGGCCTTCGACGGTCTGCGCCAGAACGGCCGGCAGGTGCGGCGGCTCGACCTCACCATCGCGACCGAGGACCACAACACCCCGACGATCGACATCGACAAGCCGATCGCCGACCCCGTCTCCCGCGTCCAGCTGGAGACGCTGCGCAAGAACTGCGCGGACTTCGGCGTACGGCTGCACCCGCTGGGCGACGTCGAGCAGGGTGTCGTCCACGTCGTGGGCCCGCAGCTGGGGCTGACCCAGCCCGGCACCACCGTCGTGTGCGGCGACAGCCACACCTCCACCCACGGCGCCTTCGGCGCGCTCGCCTTCGGCATCGGCACCAGCCAGGTCGAGCACGTCCTGGCCACCCAGACGCTGCCGCTGGCCCGCCCCCGCACCATGGCCATCACCGTCGAGGGCGAACTGCCCGCCGACGTCACGGCCAAGGACCTGATCCTCGCCGTCATCGCCCGGATCGGCACCGGCGGCGGCCAGGGTTACATCCTCGAATACCGCGGCTCCGCCATCGAGAAGCTCTCGATGGAAGCCCGCATGACCATCTGCAACATGTCGATCGAGGCCGGTGCCAGGGCGGGCATGATCGCCCCGGACCGGATCACCTTCGACTACCTCCAGGGCCGCGACCACGCCCCCGAGGGGGCCGACTGGGACGCCGCTGTCGAGTACTGGCGGACGCTGCGCACCGACGACGACGCCGTCTTCGACGCCGAGGTCTTCATCGACGCCACGGAACTGGCCCCGTTCGTCACCTGGGGCACCAACCCCGGCCAGGGCGCGCCGCTGTCGACTCACGTCCCCGACCCCGCTTCGTACGAGGACGCTTCGGAGCGCCTCGCCGCCGAAAAGGCCCTGGAGTACATGGGGTTGACCGCCGGGCAGGCGCTGCGGGACATCAAGGTGGACACCGTCTTCGTAGGTTCGTGCACCAACGGGCGTATCGAGGACCTGCGCTCGGCCGCCTCGATCCTGGACGGCCGCAAAGTCGCCGACGGCGTACGGATGCTGGTGGTCCCGGGCTCCGTGCGGGTCGCGCTCCAGGCCGTCGCCGAGGGCCTGGACAAGGTCTTCACCGGCGCGGGCGCCGAATGGCGGCACGCGGGCTGTTCGATGTGTCTGGGCATGAATCCCGACCAACTCGCGCCCGGCGAGCGCTCCGCGTCGACCTCGAACCGCAACTTCGAAGGCAGGCAGGGCAAGGGCGGCCGGACCCACCTCGTCTCGCCGCAGGTGGCTGCGGCCACCGCCGTGCTGGGCCATCTGGCCTCGCCCGCCGACCTGTCCGACACCCGCACCCCCGTGGAGGCCTGAGCGCCATGGACGCTTTCACCGCACACACCGGCCGGGCCGTCCCGCTGCGTCGCAGCAACGTCGACACCGACCAGATCATCCCGGCCCACTGGCTGAAGAAGGTCACGCGCGACGGCTTCGAGGACGGGCTGTTCGAGGCCTGGCGCAAGGACCCGGACTTCGTGCTCAACCGGCCGGAGCGACAGGGCGCCTCGGTGCTGATCGCCGGATCCGACTTCGGCACCGGCTCGTCACGCGAACACGCCGTGTGGGCGCTGCAGAACTTCGGTTTCCGCGCCGTCATCTCCTCCCGGTTCGCCGACATCTTCCGCGGCAACTCCCTCAAGAACGGTCTGTTGACAGTCGTTCTGGAGCAGCGCGTCGTCGACCACCTCTGGGAACTGACCGAGGCGCACCCGACCGCGACGGTGACGGTGGACCTCGAAGCGCGTCAGGTACGCGCCGAGGGCCCCGACGGGGCGACGGTGACCGCCGATTTCGAGCTGGACGAGAACGCCCGCTGGCGGCTCCTCAACGGCCTCGACGACATCAGTCTCACCCTGAAGAACGAAGCGGACATCGCCACGTACGAGGCCTCCCGGCCGTCCTTCAAACCCCGCACAATTGCCGTCTGATCAGCGCTTTTCCCCACCTGCGCCCCCTGCCTCCCGGTAGGGGGCGCAGTGCCTTGTTGAGACCCCGTCGGGCGACAACTCGCCCCAGATGGCACAATCGGTGCATGGAACGCGACAGCCAACTCGAGCTTTACGGAGTGGTCGCGGACCGGCTCAAGGAAGCGCACACAAGGGTGCGCTCACTGCAAGTCCCGGAGGGCGTACGGATGGCGCTGACCCGGAAGCTGCTGGTCATCACGGCCGCGGCCAAACACGATCTCTTAGGCGCGGCACGTCGTCTGGACCGCTTGATGAAGGACCTCGACGAGGGTCGATTCCCGCAAGGCGACTGAAGCCGCGGAACTCCGCGGGGTCGACTTCGTTGCGGCACTAGGGTGATTAGCCCGTTTCGTGTTTGATTTGCGGTATATATCTGCCTAACGTGCGGAAAAGCTTGAACACTTTCGTTCTGGCAATGTCTCCGAAGGGGAAGACGTGAACAAGGCGCAGCTCGTAGAAGCAATTGCGGACAAGGTCGGCGGTCGCCAGCAGGCGGCCGACGCGGTCGACGCGGTACTGGACGCTGTTGTCCGCGCCGTCGTCGCGGGTGAGCGGGTATCCGTCACCGGCTTCGGTTCGTTCGAGAAGGTCGACCGTCCGGCCCGTTACGCCCGTAACCCGCAGACGGGTGAGCGGGTCCGGGTCAAGAAGACCTCGGTGCCGCGTTTCCGCGCGGGACAGGGCTTCAAGGACCTGGTGAGCGGCTCGAAGAAGCTCCCCAAGAACGACGTGGCCGTCAAGAAGGCGCCCAAGGGCAGCCTCTCGGGCGGTTCTTCCACCCGTACGACCGCCAAGGCCGCGGCCAAGAAGGCCACCGCCAAGAAGGCGACGGCGAAGAAGACCGCCGCCAGGAAGACCGCGGTCGCGGGCACCGCCAAGAGGGCGGCCAAGAAGACCTCGGCCACCGCCAAGAAGACGGCCACGAAGAAGACCACGGCCGCCAAGAAGACCACCGCCAAGAAGGCGAGCACGGCCAAGAAGGCCACCGCGAAGAAGACCGCGCCGGCCAAGAAGGCGACCGCCAAGAAGGCGCCCGCCCGAAAGGTGGCCGCCCGCACGACCACCGCCAAGAAGGCCACCGCGAGGAGCAAGTAAGCGGCACAGGGCCGTAGGGCCACTCACGCGCCGGGCCGGGCTCCCCTCGGGGAGCCCGGCCCGCGGCGTTTTTCGGGGGGCGTACGGCAGGGCGGGCGTTTACGGCGGCGCCTGGCGGCCCTCAGAAGGTCTGGAGCGTCACCAGGGTGATGTTCCCGCTCTCCCCGCCCGCGCGTTCGATACGGACCCGCTGGCCCGGCCGCAACAGCCGCAGACCGCCCGCGTCGAACGCCGCGGCGTCGAAGTCCACCGGAGTCCCGTCGTCGAGCAGCACACTGCCGCTGCGGGTCTCGGATTCGAAGGTGTACGCGGTCGCCTGCATGCCCGCCAGCGTATCGGTCAGCATCCCGGCCGCGCCCCGCAGACGGGGTCGGAGACGGGATCGGAGACCGGGGCGGTCACCGGGCCGGGGGCGGCGTGACGCCGCGCCGTGTACGGGCCGAGCCCCAGGGCCGCGGCGGCCAGCAGATCCTCTCCCGTATCGACATCCCGCCGTACGGAATCGACACCGGTCAGGACAATTTCCATGGCTCCCGTCGACAAATGCCGGTGCCGTGAAGGGCCGCCGAATGCCGGATTCAATTCCGATCCCGGTCGCGCGGCCAGCAAAGTCGTTCCGATTTCCGCGGCGTCCGCGAGAAATGCGCGCGGAGAATCCCATGCGGCGGTGAGCACCCGCGCCAGCTCGGCGGGCCGCAGCGCGGGCAGATCGGCGTTGAGGGCCGCGACGGCGGCCCGCGGCCTGTCCGCCCTGACCGCCCGCGCGCCGTGCGCCAGCGCGGCGTTGAGCCCGGCCGCCGGGCTGTCGGGGACGGTGCGCGCGCCCAGCGCCGCCAGTTCGGCGGCGGCCAGCGGATCGTCGGTGACGACCACCACGTCGCGTACGACGGGGCAGGCCAGCGCCGCGGTGACGGTGTCCTGCGCGAACGCCAGCGCCAGCTGGGGCCGCAGCAGATCGCCCGTCGACCTGGCGAGCCTGCTCTTGGCCACCACGAGCGGCTTGAGCGGGACGACCAGGGACCAGGAGGCGGTCGGGTCGGTGTTCGTGGCGGGCTCTCCGTCCTTGGGCGTTCGGCACTCTATTGTGGCCCGATCGCGCCGCACGACGCGGTACAGGGCCCACCGTGCCCCGGGAATGGGTAACTGAGCCCGCAGGTCCGGCCCGCGGACCGGGGCGTACGGTGTTCTCGACAGAGCAGAGGCCTGGGGCGACACTTGACCCCCAGCAGCCAGGGCCGGCCCAAGCCAGGCCACAGAGAAAGGTGTCCGAGTGTCCCGCCCCAGAATCGGCTTCTGGTACCGCCTGGCAGCGGTCATCGCGAAACCGCCGTTGGTCGTTCTGTTCAAGCGGGACTGGCGGGGAATGGAACACATTCCGTCCCACGGTGGATTCATCACCGCCGTCAACCACAACTCGGCTCTGGACCCTCTCTCCTACGGACACTTCCAGTACAACAGCGGCCGGGTGCCGCGACTGCTCGCCAAGGCGGCGCTCTTCGACGTGCCTTTCGTCGGCATGATGCTCCGCGGCACCGGACAGATTCCCGTCTATCGCGAGAGCTCCAACGCGCTGGACGCATTCCGGGCCGCCGTGAACGCCATCGAGCGCGGGGAATGCGTCGCGTTCTATCCCGAAGGCACCCTCACCCGCGACCCCGACATGTGGCCGATGACCGGCAAGACCGGCGTGGCGCGCGTCGCCCTCCTTACGGAGGCGCCGGTCATTCCCGTCGCCCAGTGGGGCGCCAATCTGGTGATACCGCCGTACGCCAAGGAGAACAAGGTCCGCCTCTTCCCGCGCAAGACGCTGCGCGTACAGGCCGGCCCGGCGATCGACCTCTCCCGTTTCCACGGCAAGGAACCGACGCCCGAAATCCTCCGTGAGGTCACCGAGATCATCATGGCCGCCATCACCGAACTGCTCGCCGAGGTACGTGGCGAGCCGGTGCCCGCCGAGCCGTACGACCACCGCAAGGTTCTGGAAGAGAAGCGGCGCAAGGCCGCGGAAGAGGGGTTGAAGTGACGCGCGTCGCGGTCTTCGGGACGGGATCGTGGGGAACGGCGTTCGCCATGATTCTCGCGGACGCGGGATGCGAGGTGACTCTCTGGGCGCGCCGTCCCGAGGTCGTCGACGCTGTCAACAACACCCGCACCAACCCGGACTATCTGCCGGGCGTCGAACTGCCCTCCTCCGTAAGGGCCACGACCGACCCGGCCGAGGCCGCCAGGGACGCCGAGTTCACCGTCATCACCATCCCCTCGCAGACCCTGCGCGCCAATCTCGCGGAATGGGCCTCGCTGCTGCCCCCGGACACCGTCCTCGTCTCCCTGATGAAGGGCGTCGAACTGGGCACCGCGAAGCGCATGAGCGAGGTGATCGGGGAGGTGGCCAAGGCGCCGGCCGACCGGGTCGCCGTCCTCACCGGTCCCAACCTCGCCGGGGAGATCGCCGCCAGGCAGCCCGCCGCCGCCGTGGTGGCGTGCACCGACGAGGCGGTCGCCAACCGGCTCCAGGCGGCCTGCCACACGCCGTACTTCCGCCCGTACACGAACACCGACGTGGTCGGCTGCGAACTCGGCGGCGCCGTCAAGAACGTCATCGGGCTCGCCGTCGGCATCGCCGACGGCATGGGACTGGGCGACAACACCAAGGCGTCGCTGATGACGCGCGGCCTCGCCGAAACCACCCGCCTCGGGCTGGCGATGGGCGCCGACCCGCACACCTTCTCCGGCCTCGCCGGAATGGGTGATCTGATCGCGACGTGTTCCTCGCCCCTCTCGCGCAACCACACCTTCGGTACCAACCTCGGGCGCGGCATGACGCTGGAGCAGACCATCGCGGCGAGCACGCAGACCGCGGAGGGCGTCAAGTCCTGCCAGTCGGTGCTGGATCTGGCCCAGCGGCACGATGTCGACATGCCCATCACCGAAACGGTCGTGAGCATCGTCCACGAGGGGAAGCCCCCGCTCGTCGCCGTGAAGGAGCTGATGGCGCGCAGCGCCAAGCCCGAACGCCGCTGACTCCGCGACGGTCAGCAGGTAACCTCATCGCGATATGAGCAGCGAGAACCTCCCCCAGAGCCCTGAGCAGCAGCTCCGCAAGCCGCGTGTGGCGGTCGTCTTCGGCGGCCGGAGCTCCGAGCACGCCATCTCGGTGGTCACGGCCGGCGCCGTACTGCGGTCCATCGACCGTACGAAGTACGACGTGCTGCCCATCGGCATCACCACGGACGGCCGCTGGGCGCTCACCGCCGACGAACCGGACCGCATGGGCATCGCCGACCGCCGGCTGCCGAACGTCGAGGAACTGGCCGAGTCCACGGAGGGCGGCGTCGTCCTCTCCGTCGACCCGGGCAACCGCGAGGTCGTCTACAGCGAGCAGGGCTCCGTGCCCAAGGCGCTCGGCGAGGTCGACGTCGTCTTCCCGGTGCTGCACGGCCCGTACGGCGAGGACGGCACCCTCCAGGGCCTGTTGGAGCTCTCCGGCGTCCCGTACGTCGGCGCGGGCGTCCTGGCGTCGGCCGTCGGCCAGGACAAGGAGTACATGAAGCGGGTGTTCCTCTCGTACGGACTGCCCGTCGGGCCGTACGAGGTGATCCGCCCGCGCGAGTGGCAGCAGGATCCCTCCGGCGCCCGCAAGAAGATCGTGGACTTCGCCGCCGAGCACGGCTGGCCGATCTTCGTGAAGCCCGCACGCGCCGGATCCTCCATGGGCATCACCAAGGTCGACGCCCTCGAAGGACTGGAGGACGCGATCGAGGAGGCGCAGCGCCACGACCCGAAGATCCTGGTCGAGTCGCTGCTGCGCGGCCGGGAGATCGAGTGCGGGGTGCTGGAGTTCGAGGACGGGCCGCGCGCGAGCGTGCCCGCCGAGATCCCGCCCGTCACGTCGCACGAGTTCTACGACTTCGAGGCCAAGTACATCGACGCCGCCGCCGGCCTGGTGCCCGCGCCTCTTACGGAGGAGCAGACGGCCGAGGTCCAGCGGCTCGCCGTCGAGGCGTACGACGCCGTGTCCTGCGAGGGACTCGTCCGCGCGGACTTCTTCCTCACGGAGGACGGCGGGTTCGTCATCAACGAGATCAACACGATGCCGGGCTTCACACCGATCTCGATGTACCCGCGGATGTGGCAGGAGAGCGGCGTCGGCTACGCGGAGCTGATCGACCGGCTGATCCAGGCGGCGCTGCGCCGTCCGACCGGACTGCGCTGAGGCCGGACCGCGCCGAGCCGGACGGGGCCGGGCCGGGCCGAGGCGCGGGGCGGGACGCCGAGGGGCGACGCGCACCGTCCGCGCGACGCCCTCGGGGGCTCAGAGGCTGGGCGGCACCGTGTCGGCGACCGGCGCCGCGAAGTCCGACAGCGGACTGATGTCGTGCAGGTACCGCTCGTCCAGCGTCACCTCGACGTACGTCTTGCGGTACGTGGTGGTGAACCGGGGTCCCGAATCCCGTTCCTCCAGCATCCAGTTGACGCCGTCCACGTCCACGCCCTTCGCCTGGGGGTCGCTCATCCGCTCGGGCCGGGGGACGCCGCACCGCAGTACGATCGCGGCGTCCCCCCACCCGGCGGTGGTCGCGGAACTCGGCTCCGGATCGCTCCGGTCGTGCCCCGCGACGGTCTTCGGCAGTTCCTTGTCCAGTGCGCGGCAGAACGCCGCCTCCTCCGCGGGAGGGCGGGGAACCGGGACCGATGCCGGGGCGTCCGTGGAGGAGCAGCCGACCGTCACGGCGAGCACGAGGACGGCGGGCAGGCGGGCGAGTCGGGGGCCGGATAGCCTGCGCATCGGAAGGGTCACCGGCCAAGCGTAGACGGGGGCTACAGGTGCACGACCGGGCAGGTCAGGGTGCGGGTGATGCCGTCCACTTGCTGGACTTTGGCGACCACCATGCGGCCGAGGTCGTCGACGGTGTCGGACTGGGCGCGCACGATCACGTCGTAGGGGCCGGTCACGTCCTCGGCCTGTATCACTCCAGGGATCTTCGCGATGGTCTCGGCGACGGTCGTCGCCTTGCCCACCTCGGTCTGAATAAGAATGTATGCCTGTACCACGGAACCTCCAGGGCGGCCACGAGGATCTTGTGGGGGGAAGGGACGCCACGGTATCGCGTCACCCAGTGCCGCGGGGAGACCTGCGCGTACGGCGGCACCGGCGGCGTGACCCACGGAGCAGTGAAGTTGACGTACGCGACGGCGGTACCAGGAGCGGTGACGGTCCCGGGCCTCGGGCGCGGAGCCGACGCAGGGGGCCGGAACCCCGGCCGGACAAGCAGGGCGGCCGGATCCGCCGGCCACACGACGAGAGGTGGGACTCGGTGAAGGGCACCGTGGGCGAGTTGGGGGAGTTCGGACTCATCAGGGAGCTCACCTCCCGGCTCACCACCACCCCGGCGGTCCGGCTCGGGCCGGGCGACGACGCCGCGGTGGTGGCCGCACCCGACCGCAGGGTCGTGGCGAGTACGGACATCCTCCTTGAGGGGCGGCACTTCCGCCGCGACTGGTCGACCGCGTACGACGTGGGGAGGAAGGCCGCCGCACAGAATCTCGCCGACATCGCGGCGATGGGGGCGGTGCCGACCGCGCTGCTGCTCGGCCTCGTCGTCCCGGCCGAACTCCCGGTCACCTGGCCCACCGAGCTGATGGACGGCATCCGTGACGAGTGCCAGGTCGCGGGCGCCGCGGTGGTCGGCGGCGACGTCGTACGGGGCGAGACGATCACACTCGCGATCACCGCGCTCGGCGATCTGCGCAACCACGAACCGGTGACCAGGGCCGGCGCGCAGCCGGGCGATGTCGTCGCGTACACCGGGTGGTTGGGCTGGTCGGCGGCCGGGCACGCGGTGCTCTCGCGCGGATTCCGGTCACCCCGTGCCTTCGTCGAGGCGCACCGGCGGCCCGAACCGCCGTACCACGCCGGGCCGGCGGCGGCGGGACTCGGTGCCACGGCGATGACGGACGTGAGCGACGGCCTCGTCGCCGACCTCGGGCACATCGCCGACGCGAGCAAGGTCCGTATCGATCTGCGGTCGGGGCTCATCGACATCCCGTCGCAGATGAACGACATCGGGCAGGCGGTAGGCGTGGATCCGTTGCAGTGGGTGCTGACCGGGGGAGAGGACCACGCGATCGTCGCGACGTTCCCGCCGGACGCCAAGCTGCCCGCGAGGTGGAAGGTGATCGGCGAGGTCCTCAACCCGTCGGCGCTGCCGCAGGTGACGGTCGACGGGGCGCCGTGGACGAGCAAGGGCGGCTGGGACCACTTCGGGGACTCGGACTAGATCCGGCGGGCACGCCCTGGCGGCTCGGAGGCTTCGGCCGCCCAGTAGATTCGGGCCATGCCCATATCCTCCGAGTCCGCTCCGTCCTCCGGGACCGCCCGCGCGCCGGTCCGCGTCCTCACCGTCGCCGGGTCCGACTCCGGCGGCGGTGCGGGCATCCAGGCCGACCTCAAGACCCTGCTGGCGTTCGGTGCGCACGGAATGAGCGTGCTCACGGCCGTCACGGCGCAGAACTCGCGCGGCGTGCAAGGCGTTTGGGAGCTGCCCGACGAGGCGGTACGCGCCCAGTACCGCAGCGTCGTGGACGACATCGGCGTCCAGGCCGTCAAGACCGGCATGCTCTCCTCGGCCGCGCTGGTGGAGAGCGTCGCCGAACTCCTCGCGGAGACCGACGCCCCCGTGGTGGTCGATCCGGTCGGGGTCTCCAAGCACGGGGACTCACTGCTCGCGGCGTCCGCGCTGGACTCCGTACGGAAGAGGCTGCTGCCGACCGCCACCGTCGCCACCCCCAACCTCGACGAGGTGGCCCAGCTGACCGGTGTGGAGGTGCGGGACGAGAGCGAGATGCCGCGCGCCGCGGGCGCCGTGCTCACCTTCGGGCCGCGCTGGGTGCTGATCAAGGGCGGGCATCTGCCCGGGGACGCCGTGGATCTGCTGACCGACGGCAGCGAGCGGCACTGGCTGCGCGCGCCTCGTCACGACAACCGGCACACGCACGGGACCGGCTGCACGCTCGCCGCGGCGATCGCCGCGGGGCTGGGGACCGGGCAGGGAGTCCTGGAGTCCGTCGTCGCCGCGAAGGAGTACGTGACGGGCGCGATCGTCAACGGCTTCCCGCTGGGTGCCGGTATCGGCCCCGTGGACCACGCCTGGCGCTTCCGCTGACGTCAACCACGGCGACACGGTGCGGCAGTTGGGCACGACAAAAAGCCGGCCCACCGAGGTGGACCGGCTTTTCAAGGCAACCGCAGGGGCTGCGCTACGACGAGAACGTCAGCGCGAGACCTTGCCGGCCTTGATGCACGATGTGCAGACGTTGAGCCGCTTCGGCGTCCGACCGACCACGGCACGCACGCGCTGGATGTTCGGGTTCCAGCGACGGGACGTACGGCGGTGCGAGTGCGAAATGTTGTTGCCGAAGCCCGGCCCCTTGCCGCAGACGTCGCAGTTGGCAGCCACGGGTCACTCCAAAGACTTCAGATGCACTTACGGTGAATTCCGGCGCGACAGAATCAATGACTGATGTCGGCTGCGCCGGGGGAGAAGGCCCGACTCTCGCCGGGCAACCGGAGGAGCATACAACGCCCCAACCGGTGCAACGAAACTACCACGGCCGGACCCACCCT
>NZ_JARJHW010000125.1:0-21643 GCF_040560175.1 Streptomyces panacea | reverse complement strand
GCGACCGGGAACGAGCGACGCACCCGGGCGGGGAGGCCCGGGTGCGTCACTCATGGGGGTTCCGACGGCGCCACACGTCCACGCCGCTACATCCGTGCCGCTACGTCCGTGCGGTGACGTCCGTGCGGTGACGTCCGTGCGATGGCGTCACGCGGTTACGTGCGGTTACTTCTGCTCGACCCGCACCCAGTCGATCTCCGCCTTCACACCGCCCTGCGCGACCTTGTCGACGCTCGACTGGGGCAGACCCCAGTACGGCGTGGTGACCTGGTTGTGCCCGGCCGGGTAGGCGCCGCCCAGTGCCAGGTTGAGGATCACGTACTGGTTGTGGTCGAAGACCCACTCCCCGCGGGTCGACTCCAGCTTCTGCCGCGACGTCGTCTGCACCACCTGGTCGTCGACCGTGAAGACCATGCCCTCGGGCGTCCACTCGACGGCGTAGGTGTGCCACTGGTCGACCCGGCCGCCGTTCGGGAAGGTCTGCGACTTGCCGATGTTGCCGGCGGCCGAGTAGCCGGGGCCGTGCAGCGCGGTGCTGGTCCAGTCCGCGTAGCCGATGTTCTCCATGATGTCCGTCTCGCCCGAGCCCGGCCAGGACACCGACGGGTCGTCCACGTCGCTGCCCAGCAGCCAGAACGCCGGCCAGAAGCCGTCCCCGACGGGGAGCTTCATACGGGCGCTGACCTTGCCGTACGTGAAGTCGAACTTGGTGTTGGTGTCGACGCGGCCGGAGGTGAAGTCGTAGGTGCCGCCGCCGGGCACCGTGGTGCAGCCCTTGCAGTACTTCGACTCCAGGACGAGCGCCCCGTTCTGGGTCTTGATGTTGTTGGGCGAGTCCACGTACGCCTGCGACTCGCCGTTGACGGAGCCCATCTCCTGGCCGGTGCGGACCACGCGCCACTTGTTGCGGTCGAGGCCGGATCCGGTGAAGTCGTCGAAGAAGGTCTGCCGGTAGGCGCCGCCCGGGTTCCGCGGCAGTGCGGGGTACGCCGCCGCCGCGCTGCCGCCGGTGCCCCAGACCTGGAACTCGTACAGCGAGTAGCCGAACTGCGCCGTCGACGGCGCCGGATTGTAGAAGGAGCGGCGCTCCTTGCCCAGCATCCGCACGTAGCGGCCGGTCGCCGGGGTCGGCAGGTTGATCGTGTCGTGTCTGCCGACCGCGTCACCCGGTGACTTGATGTTCGCCCGGCGCTCCGCGATCTGCGCGGCCGAAGGCTGGTAGACGGTGCGCCAGTTGCGGTTGTCGTCGGAGACCTGGAGGTCGAAGTTGACCGCGTAGGCCGCCTCCCAGTACAGGTCCACGGACTGGATCGTGGACTGCGCGCCGAGGTCCACGCCCACCCAGCGGTTCTGGTTCCAGTCGCTCGACCAGCGGGACTGGTCGGCCTTGAGGTCGGCCGGCCAGCCGCCGTCGGTGACGAAGGCCGGTGAGTTGCCCGCGTGCTGGTAGAGGTCGCCGTACGTGGGGTGGTTCAGCGCCAGGTTGCCGCGCGTGGTGGAGGCGGGAGCGGGTTCGCCGCCGAAGACCTGGAAGGAGAAGAGGGAGTAGCCCCAGGCGGTGGCGCGCTGGACGCCGCGCATCCGGACGTAGCGCCCGGTGGCCTCCTGCGGGTACGTGTGCGCGGTGACGGTGCCGCCGGTGCCCTCGTTCTCGGTGTAGAAGTCCGTCCAGTCGGTGCCGTTCCGGGAGATCTCCAGGACGTACCGCTTCCCGAAGGCGGCCTCCCATTCGAGCTTGACCTGGCTGACGCGGATGACGCTGCCGAGGTCGACCTGGATCCAGGCGTTGTCGGCGAAGTCGCTGGCCCACCGGGTGGCGGGGTTGTTGTCGAAGGCGGCCGTGGCGGGGGTGCCGGCGTTCTCGGCGCCGGAGGTGGTGACGGCCGCCGGTCTGGCCGCGACGGCTTCCGCCGCGCGGTCGGTGTTCCACGCCGCGGCGGCCTGGACCGCGGGCGGCCGGGGCGGCGCGCTGAAGGCGAGCGGCGCGGACAGCGCGAGCAGGGCGAGGGTGGTGGTCGCGAGTAAGGACGTACGTGGGGGCATCGTTGACTCCGTTGGAATACGGGTGAGTGGAGCGATGTCCGTACGGGGGGTGTTACCGCGAGTGATACGTGCGGGCGGACGGCCCCGCCGCCGCCCTCGGCGTGCTGGTGTACCGGGGCGGGGCGGGAACCGGGGTCCGGTGGGGACCTATCGCGCTTCGCGGGTGAGTCCGATCGTGTCGCGGTACCACTTGGCACTGTCCTTGAGGGTCCTGACCTGGGTGTCGTAGTCGACGCGGACAATGCCGAAGCGCTTGTCGTAGCCGTACGCCCACTCGAAGTTGTCCATCAGCGACCAGGCGAAATAGCCGCGTACGTCGGCGCCCTGTGCGCGCGCCTCGGCGACGGCCGCGAGGTGGTCCGCGAGGTACGCGGTCCGGTCCGCGTCCGGGACGGAGCCGTCGGCGGCGACGGTGTCGTCGAAGGCCGCTCCGTTCTCGGTGATGACGGTGGGGATGGCGTAGTCCTCCTGGAGGTTCAGGAGGAGGTCGGTGAGTTCGGTCGGCGTGATCTCCCAGTCCATGGCGGTACGGGGCAGGTCACGGGGCACGCCGCGGGTGACGGGCAGCCCGTTGTCGTCGACCGGGGAGCCGCTCTCGGTGACACCGGAGAAGAGGGCTCCCCGGTAGAAGTTGACGCCGAGGACGTCCAGCGGATTGGCGATGATCTCCAGGTCGCCGTCCTGGACGGGCAGTTCGGCGCCGCGCAGCGCCAGGTCGGCGACGACGTCCTCGGGGTAGCGGCCGTGGACGAGCGGGTCGAGGTAGAGGCGCCGGCCCTGGCCGTCGGCACGGCGGCAGGCCTCGCGGTCCGCCTCGCTGTCGGTCTCGGGCGTGGCCGTACCGAGGTTGAGGGTGATGCCGAGTTCGAGCGGGTTGTCGCCGGCGGCGTCGCGGATGCGCCGCGAGGCGAGTCCGTGGCCCAGCAGGAGGTGGTGCACGGCACGGATCGAGTCGCCGAAGTCCTTACGGCCGGGGGCGTGGACGCCCGCGTCGTAACCGAGGACGGCGGAGCACCAGGGCTCGTTGAGCGTCGTCCAGTGCTCGACGCTGTCGCCGAGCGCGTCGTAGGCGAGGGCCGCGTAGTCGGCGAAGCGGTACGCCGTGTCGCGGGCCGGCCAGCCGCCCGCGTCCTCCAACTCCTGCGGCAGGTCCCAGTGGTAGAGCGTGATCCAGGGGGTGATGTTCCTGCCGTGCAGCTCGTCGACGAGGCGCTTGTAGAAGTCCAGGCCCTTCGCGTTGCCCGGCCCGCGCCCGCCGGGCTGGATGCGGGGCCAGGCGAGCGAGAAGCGGTACGTGTCGACGCCGAGGCCCGCGATCAGCTCCACGTCCTGCGGCATCCGGTGGTAGTGGTCGCACGCCACGTCGCCGTGCTCACCGCCCTCCACCGCGCCCGGGACCCGGCAGAAGGTGTCCCAGATCGAGGGGGTCCTGCCGTCCTCGGCAGCCGCTCCCTCGATCTGGTAGGCGGAGGTGGCGACGCCCCAACGGAAGTCGGCAGGCAGGCCCTTGAGCGCCGTGGCGGGGCGGGTGAGGTCCTGGATGGGGGTGGCGTTCATGGGTCTCCTGGTTCATGGGTGAGCGCACGGCGCGGGCGGGGCGCGGGCGCGGACAGGGCCTGGTCGGGCGTGGGTCAGCCGGAGCGGGCCGGCGAGGTGTCCCCGGCCGATTCCGGGGCCCCGGCTTCGGGCGCGGCCGGCCCCGGCCCGGATTCGGATGCCGGCTCGGCGCCCGGCGCGAACGCGGGGGCCGGGGCGGGGGACGCGTGGTGCAGCCAGCACGCCACGGTGCGTTCGGGCGCGCCGTCCGGCGCGGCCAGCGCCGGTACATGCTCGGCGCACGGGTCGAACGCCTTGCCGCAGCGCGGATGGAAGGCGCAGCCCGTCGGCATCGCCGTCAGGTGCGGCGGCGAACCGGGGATGCCGGTCAGCTCCCTGCGGGGTCCGTGCAGCGCGGGGAAGGAGTGGAGCAGCCCGTCGCTGTAGGGGTGGCGCGGGTCGCGGTAGATCTCGCCGGCGCCCGCCTCCTCGACGATCCGGCCGCCGTACATGATCGCGATCCGGTCCGAGAATTCGATCAGCAGCGAGATGTCGTGGGTGATGAAGACGACCGAGAAGCCCAGCTCCTCGCGGAGCGCGACGAGCTTGCGCAGGATCTGACGCTGCATCACCACGTCGAGCGCGGTGGTCGGTTCGTCCATGATGACGATCTCGGGCTCCAACGCGAGCGCCATCGCGATCATCACGCGCTGGCGCATGCCGCCGGAGAGCTGGTGCGGGAACGCGCCGAGCCGGTCGCGGGAGATACCGACCAGGGTCAGCAGCTCCTCGGCGCGCGCGGTGCGCTCGGCCGACCTCATCCCCGGACGGTGCGCCCTGAGCACGTCGGTGAGCTGACTGTGCACCGTGTGCACGGGGTTGAGGGAGTTCATCGCGCCCTGGAAGACGATCGACAGCTCCTGCCAGCGGAAGGCGCGCAACTCCTGCGGCGTGAGCGTCAGCAGGTCCACCGGGGCCGCGCCGTCCTGCGGCGGTTGGTAGTGGACGTCGCCGCCGGTGATCACCCCGGGCGGCGAGAGCAGCCGGGTGACGGCGTAGGCGAGCGTGGACTTGCCCGAACCCGACTCGCCGGCGAGGCCGAGGACCTCGCCGCGGTGCAGGGTCAGGTCGATGTCGCGCAGCGCGTGGACCGCGCCGGGGCCGGTGCCGTAATCGACATTGAGGCCGCTGATGGTGAGGACGGGACGACCGGTCGTCATGCGCGGGGCTCCTTGTCGGGCGTGCGGTCGGGCGTCCGTGCGGGGGTCCGTTCGGGCGGGGCGGCCTCGGCGGGGCCGCTGCCGTTCGTACCGTGCGTACCGCTCGTGACGACGCCGCTCGCGGCCGGGCGCGACGCCCCGTTGGTGCCCGCGGCCCCGTTCGTACGGTCCGTACGCGCCACCGGTGTGAAGCCGACCCGCATCCGGATCTTCCGCGAGGCGCCGGTCTCGGTGCGCAGCCGCGGGTTCACGAACTCGTCGATGCCGAAGTTGATCAGCGCGAGCGCGGTGCCGAGGAGCGCGATGCAGAGACCGGCGGGGACGAACCACCACCACGCGCCCTGTGCGAGCGCCTGGTTGGACTGCGCCCAGAACAGGACGGTGCCCCAGTTCCAGTTGGAGATGTCGGCGACGCCGATGAAGGCGAGGGTGATCTCCAGCAGGACGGCGAAGATGACGGTGCCGACGAAGCCGGACGCGATCACGGCGGTGAGGTTCGGCATGATCTCGAAGCCGATGATCCGCCACGTCGGTTCGCCGGTGGCTCTCGCGGCCTCGACGTAGTCGCGTTTACGGAGCGAGAGGGTCTGGGCGCGCAGCACCCGCGCGCCCCAGGCCCACGACGTGAAGGCGATCACGCCGGCGATCAGCAGGTCGCCGGCGTCGGAGACGAAGCTGGCGATGATGATGATCAGCGGCAGCGCCGGGATGACGAGGAAGATGTTGGACAGCGCCGAGAGGACCTCGTCCATGACGCCGCCGAGGAACCCGGAGGTGACGCCGATCAGTACGGACAGCACCGTCGCGAAGAAGCCGGCGACGAAGCCCACCAGGAGCACGCCCCGGGTGCCGACGAGGATCTGCGACAGCACGTCCTGACCGGTCTGCGTGGTGCCGAACCAGTGGTCGCCGGACGGCGGCTGGAGCAGCTTGTCGCTCATCATGTCGGGGTCGTACGGCGCGATCCACGGGCCGATGATCGCGAGCAGGGTGAAGAACCCCAGGATCGAGATCCCGGTGAGGGTCTTGCCGCCGCGCAGGAAGCGCAGTCTGGCTCGCTTGGAGGGGGTGGGCGCCGGAGCCGCGTCGAGTACGGCGACCTCTGTTGCGGGAATGGACATGGCTCAGGCCTCCTTCCGGGTGCGCGGGTCGAGGAAGAGATAGACCATGTCCGCGAGGAGATTCGCCGCGAGCACGGAGAGCGTGATGATCAGGAAGACGCCCTGCATCAGCGGATAGTCCTTGGCGCCGACGGCCTGGAAGAGCTGGTAGCCGATGCCCGGATAGGAGAAGACCATCTCCACCAGCAGCGTGCCGCCGACGATGAAGCCCAGCGAGAGCGCGAAGCCGGAGATGTTGGGGAGGATCGCGTTGCGCGCGGCGTACGAGAACATCACGCGGCGCTCGGAGAGCCCCTTGGCCTGGGCGACCATGACGTAGTCCTCGGACGAGACGGTCACCATCATGTTGCGCATGCCGAGGATCCAGCCGGCGATGGCGCTGAGGATGATCGTGATGCCGGGCAGGAAGCCGTGGTAGAGCGCGCTGGAGATGAACGGCACGTCGAACGCGGGTACCAGCGCGCTGTCGTAGCCGCCGGCGGCCGGGAAGATCGGCCACTTCACGGCGAACAGCGCGATGGCGATGAGCCCCAGCCAGAAGTAGGGGATCGAGGAGATGAACGTGGTGACCGGCAGCAGGCTGTCCATCCAGGAACCGCGCCGCCAGCCGCTGTAGACCCCGATGCCGGTGCCGAGCAGGAAGCTGATCAGGGTGGTGAGGCCGACCAGCACCAGTGTCCAGGGCAGCGACTGCGAGATGACCTCGCTGACGGGCGTCGGGAAGAAGGTGAAGGAGAGCCCGAGGTCGCCCTGGAAGAGCTGGCCCCAGTAGTCGGTGTACTGCTGCCAGAGCGAGCGTTCCTTGTCGAGGCCGAACAGGGCCTTGAGGGAGGCGATCGCGCTGGTGTCGAGCTGGCCCTGGAACCGGGCGATCAGGGCCTGGACCGGGTCGCCGGGCATCAGCCGCGGGATCAGGAAGTTGATGGTGATCGCCGCCCACGCCGTGACGGCGTAGAAGAGGATCCGCTGGAGGACGAACTTCACTTCGCCGCCACCTCCGTCGTGCTCGTGGTGGGCCCGGCGGCCGTCGTGCCGTCGGTGCTCGCGGGGGCGCCGGGAACGGCCGTGGTGACGGGGCGGTCCTCGTACAGCCAGCACGCCGCCCACTGGCCGCCGTCGAGCTGGAAGCGCGGCGGGAGTTCGGTGCGGCAGCGCTCCATCGCCTTGGGGCAACGGGGGTGGAAGCGGCAGCCCCCCGGCGGGGAGATGAGTGAGGGGGGCTCGCCGCTTCCGGTCTCCTCCTGGGCCTCCTCGTCCGCGATCCGGTCCGGGTCGGGAGCCGAGGCGATCAGCAACTGGGTATAAGGGTGCGCGGGTTGCTGGGTGACGGTCTCGCTGTCGCCGCCCTCCACGATCCGGCCGGCGTACATCACCAGGGTCGTGTCCGCGAAGTACCGCGCGGACGCGATGTCGTGCGTGATGTAGAGGATCGCGAGGTGCAGGCGCTCCTTGAGATCACGCAGCAGGTTCAGTACGCCGAGCCGGATGGAGACGTCCAGCATCGAGACGGGCTCGTCGGCCAGGAGCACCTTGGGGTCGGCGCCCAGCGCCCGCGCGATGGCGACGCGCTGGCGCTGGCCGCCGGACAGCTCGTGCGGGAATTTGTCCAAGTACTGAAGAGGTGGCAGCAGTTGGACCCGTTCCAGCAGTTCGCACGCCTCCGCCTCGGTGGCCTGCTTGCCGTGGATCTTCAGCGAGCGGGTGAGGTGGTAGCGCACCGTGTGCACGGGATTGAGCGAGGCGAACGGGTCCTGGAAGATCAGCTGGACCTGTTTCACGTACGCCCGGAAGGACCGGCCGCGACCAGCCTTGACCGGGGTGCCGCCGAGCCGTATCTCACCGTCGGTGAGCGGATACAGCTGTGACAGCAGCCGGGCCACCGTCGACTTGCCCGACCCCGACTCCCCGACCAGCGCCGTGACGCTGCCGCGCCGCAGGCGCAGCGAGACGTCGTCCACGGCGTGGACGGTGCGGCGCCGGCGGCTGACGATGTCGCCGACGGTCCGTCTGACGGGGAAGTGCTTGGTGACGCCGCGCGCTTCGAGCACGATGTCGCTGTCGTGAGTGGCGCCGCTCTCGGCGGGGTCACGGTCATGGTTGGTCATCGGCCGGCCTCGTCACTTCGCGGGCTTGAGGTGCAGTACGACATCCAGCGCGTTGGGCTGGGTCGGCTGCGGCGGGCCGTACGGGTCGGCCTCCGTCGGCCAGCCCACCCAGTTCTTCGTGGAGTACTCCGCGCCGATGGGCGCCGCGGCCGTCGGGATCATGGGGACCTCGTCGACCATGATCTTCTGGATGGTGTTCAGCGCCGTGGTGCGCGCCGAGTCCTCCGTCGCGTTCGCGTACTCCTTCAGCGCCTTGGTCGCCTCGGGGCTGTCGAACCGGCCGAAGTTGCCGAGCGGCGCGTTCTTGCCGATGGGCTGGAGCAGCGCGCCGTCCATGATGTTCTGGTACATGTCGTACGGCGTGGCACCGGAGTTGGTCCAGTGCAGCGTGGCGTCGAAGTTGCCGTTGCCGACGTCCGCGGTCCACGCCTCGGCGGTCTGCGTCTTGACCTTCGCCTCGATGCCCAGGGGCTTGATGTTGTCCTTGATGATGGAGAGACCGGTGATGTAGTCGTTCCAGCCGGCGGGGTCGGTGAAGGTCAGCTTCACGGCCTTGCCGTCCGGGTCCTTCAGGACATCGCCGTCGAGCTTGTAACCCGCCTCGTCCAGCAGCTTCTTCGCGCCGGCGACGTCGGGCTCGATCGTGGCGCCCTTGTACTCGGGGGCGAGGAAGGACTCACCGGCGGGCAGCGGGATGCCGGTCGGGTTGGTGATCTCCGGGTAGAGCGTGGCCTGCGCCTGGATGTGGATCGCCTTGCGGTCGATCACCATGGCCATGGCCTTGCGGAGCGCCGGGTCACCGAGCGGGCCCTTGGTGGTGTTGAACCACAGGCCGTGGATGCCGAGTCCGGAGGGGAACCAGAGCTTGTTGTTCTTGGGGTCCTTGGCGACGTACAGCTGCTTGTAGTTCGGCATGAACACGAACGACCACTCGGCCTTGCCGTTGGCGAGTGCGGTGGTCTGCGCGCTGTTGTCGTTGTACGAGGTGAAGCGGAGCTCCTTCACCTGCGTCTTGCCCTTCCAGTAGGAGGACGTGGTGTCGAGCGTGGTGGTCTGCGGCGTGAACGTCTTGAGCTTGTACGGCCCCGAGCCGAGCGGCTTGCGGTTGGGCCAGGTCGCGGGGTCCTTGACCGTCTCCCAGATGTGCTTGGGGACGACGAACGTCGTGGCGATCTTGTTCTGGTTGACGAACTGCGAGTCCTTGAAGGTGAGGACGACCTTGCCGCCCTCCACGGTTATGCCGTCGTAGGGCACGCCGTTGCCGTTGAGCGCCGGGAACTTCTTGATCAGCCCGAAGGTGAACGCCACGTCCTCTGCGGTCAGCTTCTTGCCGTCCGACCACTTCGCCCGGTCGTCGATGGTGAAGGTGACCTTGGTGAAGTTCGCCTCCCACTTCCAGTCGCTCGCCAGCCAGGGCTTGCCCTTCTCGCTGGGGCGCACCTGGTTGGTCATCACCAGGGGCTCGTAGATCATGTAGCGGTAGCCGAGCGACGCACCGGCGGACGTGCCGAGGAACGGGTTGCTGTTGTTGGTCTGCGGGCCGTTCGGCATACCGATGGTGAGGACGCCGGAGGCGCCGCCTGATGACCGGTTGGCATCCGAGTTGGCCGAGGAACATCCGGCGGCGAGCGCGGCCACGACGGTGGCGGCGGCCAGCGCCCGGAGCTTGCGGTGTGCGGACATGGCGACTCCAGAAAGGGAATGCGGCTCGGTGGGACGGCGGGCCCGTGGGACTGGGGGCCCGGGGACCCGGTGTGGTGCGATACCAGGTGCTGTGTGCGGGTGCGCTGGTGTGCGCGTACGGGTGTGCGCGTGACGCGTGCTGGTGCTGGTGTGCGCGTGCCGGTGTACCGGTCCGGCGGCTGTGCGGCCCTGCGGCTGTGCCGTTCTGACGGTGTATCAGGTGATATCGGGTGGTGCTCGCGGGAAGGCGTGTTACGCGGATACGGAGTCGACGGGCACAGCGGCGGACGGACTCGCGACCGGCGCGGAGTTCGCCGCCGCCAGCGGTGCCGACTGCCGTACGACCAGCTCTGTCGGGAGAACGACCGTCTCCTGCGCCGTCGCCCCTCCCAGGTGCCCGAGCAGCATCCGCGCCGCCGTCTCCCCCATCCGCCGGGTGGGCTGGCGGACGGTCGTCAGGGGCGGTTCGGTGTGCTGGGCCATCGGGATGTCGTCGAACCCGACCACGGCGATGTCGTCCGGCACCGACCGCCCCGCCGCGCGCAACGCGCGCAGCGCACCCGCGGCGCTGATGTCGTTGTGCGCGAAGACGGAGTCGAACGGGGTCCCGGCGGCGAGGAGTTGCTCGACGGCGAGGCGTCCGGACAGCTCCGTGAAGTCCCCCACGGCGACCAGGTCGGTCGGGAGGATCTCGCGGAAGCCGCCGAGCCGGTCACGTACGCAGCCGAACTGCTCCGGCCCCGTGATGACCAGCGGTCTGCTGCGTCCGTCGGCCAGCAGGTGGCGGGCGGCGGACGCACCTCCTTCGTGATTGGTGGTCACGACGGAGGGGAATTCGTCGGGGTGGCTGCCGCGATCGTCGATCAGCACGACCGGCAGACCCTTGTGGCTCAGGGCGATGATCTTGTCGAGCGTGTTCTCGGGTTCGACGACGAGCAGTCCGTCGAAGGCCCGCGCGGAGACCTGGGTGGTGAAGCGCTCGACCGAGTCCGCGCCGCGGTTGAAGGTGAAGAGCAGCAGGCCGTAGCCGGCGGCCTCCACCGTGTCGACGACGCCCTGCAGGACCTCGCCCATCCACGGCCAGGTCAGCGAGGGCACCAGCATCCCGACCGTACGGCTGTTGCCGCGGGCCAGTCCGACGGCGCCCGAACTGGGCACGTATCCAAGAGTTGAGATGACGGCACGGACCCGGGCGGCCGTTCCGCCGTCGACCTCACCCTTGGTGTTGATGACCCGGGACACGGTCGTCTTGCTGACACCGGCCGCGCGGGCGACATCGGCAATGGTGACGCGCATCGGAGGGCCTCCGAATCGTGGGCTGGAACCGGTTCCGGTACCGGTACCGGAACCGGTTCCAATTTGAGCGGTGAGTTAACCGGTCCAGACCAACGTCGTCAAGACTTCACACCGAAATTACTCGGGAGGTGACTCCCGGGGACCCAGAGGGGGTTATGCGTTCAGGTTCTGAATGTTCAAGCCCTTGACTGGAGTTCACAACAGAGTTCACTCTCGCCTCACGATCCATGGAAGACCCCCCACCCCTCTGTCAAGAAGGGCAGCGCCCCATGATCAGACCGAGTGGCACCCGCAGACGGCTGACGAGGATGCTCCTCGCCGGCGTACTCACGACCGCCGGCCTCACCGGCGTCTCCGCAGGTACGGCGCAGGCCGCCGGCGAGCAGGTGAACATCTGGCTGACGACCACCAGCGACGGCGGCGGCCGCACGGTGACCCGCGGCCTCCAGCAGCAGACGCCCATCACCTTCCAGCCGGGCAACGGCGGCAGCGGCACGAACGTCACCGTCAACGAGAACACCAAGTACCAGACCTTCACCGGCGGCGGCGCCTCGTTCACGGACACGGCCGCCTGGCTGATGAAGGGCATCGGGGCGCTCTCCCAGGCCACCCGTGACGACACGATGCGCAAGCTGTTCTCGCCGACCGACGGCATCGGGCTCTCGTTCATCCGCAACCCGCTGGGCGGCTCGGACCTCGCGCGGTTCGGCTACACCTTCGACGACATGCCGGCCGGCCAGACCGACCCGGACCTGTCGGAATTCTCGATCGCACATGATCTCCAGGACGTACTGCCGCTGACGAAGCAGGCGAAACAGCTCAACCCGGCGCTGACGACGATGGCGTCGCCCTGGACCGCCCCGGCGTGGATGAAGGACAATGGCCAGCTCAACGGCGGCTGGCTGAAGGCGGAGAACTACGGCGTCTACGCCGACTACTTCGTCAAGTACCTTCAGGCGTACCGCGACCAGGGCATTCCGATCGACTACGTCTCGGCGCAGAACGAACCGACCTGCTGCTCCTCGTACCCGTCCATGAGCTGGAACGGCTCGGGACTCGCGTACTTCACGAAGGCCGAGCTGCTGCCCGGACTCCAGGCGGCCGGCCTGCCCACCAAGGTCATGGCGCACGACTGGAACTGGGACACCTACGACGCGTACGCGGCGGAGACCGTGAACGACGCGGCGGTCCGCAGCCACCCCAACTTCGGCGGCATCGCCTGGCACGGCTACGGCGGCGACGTCAACAAGCAGACGCAGGTGCACAACCAGTACCCGCAGCTGGACGCCTTCCAGACCGAGCACTCCGGCGGCACCTGGATCGGCAATCAGCAGACCGAGGACATGTCCAACATCATCAACTACACCCGAAACTGGGCGAAGTCGGTGACCAAGTGGTCCCTGGCCGTGGACCAGAACCGCGGGCCGCACAACGGCGGCTGCGGCACCTGCGACGGGCTGATCACCGTCAACAACGGCGGCGCCCAGGCCGGTCAGGTGAAGTACAACATCGAGTACTACACGATGGGGCACCTCACCAAGTTCGTGAAGCCGGGCGCGCACCGTATCGAGTCCTCCGCCGGCACCACCGTGCCCAACGTGGCCTGGCAGAACCCGAACGGCTCCAAGGCGCTCATCGCGTACAACGAGGCGTCGCAGGCGCGCGAGATCCGGGTCAACTGGGGCGGCCAGAACTTCAGTTACTCGCTCCCCGGCAAGACGTCGGCCACCTTCACCTGGGCCGGCGGCCAGTCGGGCGACGGCGGCGGCACCGCCGGAACCCTGAACGGTCTCGGTGGCAAGTGCCTCGAGGTGGCCGGCGGGAACAGCGCCAACGGTACGGCGGTCCAGCTCTGGGACTGCAACGGCTCACCCGCGCAGCGCTGGACGATCGGCGGCGACGGGACGGTGCGCACGCTCGGCAAGTGCCTGGACGTCGCGGCCGCGTCGACCGCCAACGGAGCGAAGGTGCAGCTGTACGACTGCAACGGCTCCGGGGCGCAACAGTGGCGATACGAGTCCGGCAGCGGTGATCTGGTGAACGCTCCGGCCGACAAGTGCCTTGACATCACGGGGAATTCGTCGGCGAACGGCGCGAAGGCGCAGCTGTGGAGCTGCACCGGGGCGGCCAACCAGAAGTGGCGGCTCCAGGCGTAGGTGCGCGGACTGTCTCTTCCGCGTACGGGGTGCGGGTGGCCGGTCCGGTCACCCGCACCCCGTACGTACGCCCGCCTGTCCCCGCTCGTCCCCGCCCGCCTGTCCCCGCTCGTCCCCGCTCGGCTCGGCCCGGCTCGGCCCGCCTCGGCCCGCCTCGGCTCGGCTCTACTCGGCCGGTTCGACCCCGGCCCTGAGCAGCCCGTAGGTGTACGCGTCCTCCAGGGCCTGCCACGAAGCGGCGATCACGTTCTCGCCGACGCCAACGGTCGACCATTCCGCCGCCCCGTCCCCCGTGGTGATCAGCACGCGCGTCGTGGACTCCGTGCCGTGCTTGCCCTCCAGGATGCGGACCTTGTAGTCCACCAGCTCCAGCTTCGCCAGCTGCGGGTAGATGCGCTCCAGGCCGACCCGCATGGCCCGGTCCAGCGCGTTGACCGGGCCGTTGCCCTCCGCGGTGGCGACGATGCGCTCGCCCTTGGCCCACAGCTTCACGGTCGCCTCGTTGGCGTGCGAGCCGTCCGGGCGGTCCTCGACGATCGCGCGCCACGACTCCGTACGGAAGTAGCTCCGCGCCCTGCCCTCGGCCTCCTCGCGCAGCAGCAGCTCGAAGGAGGCGTCGGCCGCCTCGTACGTGTAGCCCTTCAGCTCGCGCTCCTTGACCCGGCCGACGACACGGCCGACCAGATCGCGGTCGTCGCCGAGGTCGATGCCCAGCTCCCTGCCCTTGAGCTCGATCGAGGCGCGCCCCGCCATGTCGGAGACGAGCATCCGCATGGTGTTGCCGACCTGCTTGGGGTCGATGTGCTGGTAGAGGTCGGGGTCGACCTTGATCGCGGAGGCGTGCAGCCCGGCCTTGTGCGCGAAGGCGGAGACGCCGACGTACGGCTGGTGGGTGGAGGGCGTCAGATTGACCACCTCGGCGATGGCGTGCGAGATGCGGGTCATCTCGGCCAGCGCGCCCGGGGGCAGGACCTGCTTGCCGTACTTGAGCTCCAGCGCGGCCACGACGGGGAAGAGGTTCGCGTTGCCGACGCGCTCGCCGTAGCCGTTCGCGGTGCACTGCACATGCGTCGCTCCCGCGTCGACGGCGGCGAGGGTGTTGGCGACGGCGCAGCCGGTGTCGTCCTGGGCATGGATGCCGAGCCGGGCGCCGGTGTCGGCGAGCACGGTGGCGACCACGGCCTGGATCTGGGCGGGCAGCATGCCGCCGTTGGTGTCGCAGAGGATGACGACGTCCGCGCCGGCCTCGGCGGCGGCCCGGACGACGGCCTTGGCGTACTCGGGATTGGCGCGGTAGCCGTCGAAGAAGTGCTCGCAGTCGACGAAGACGCGTCTGCCCTGTTCGCACAGGTGGGAGACGGTGTCGGCGACCATCGCCAGATTCTCTTCGAGCGTCGTACGGAGCGCGAGCTCGACGTGCCGGTCGTGCGATTTGGCGACGAGCGTGATCACCGGGGCGCCGGATTCGAGCAGCGCCCTGACCTGCGGGTCGTCGGCGGCCCGGGCGCCCGGACGGCGCGTGGCGCCGAAGGCGACGAGCTTCGCGTGCTTGAAGTCGATCTCGCTCCGGGCGCGGGCGAAGAACTCGGTGTCCCGCGGGTTGGCGCCCGGCCAGCCGCCCTCGACGAACCCCACCCCGAAGTCGTCCAGGTGCCGCGCGATGGTCAGCTTGTCGGCGACCGTCAGATTGATGCCTTCGCGCTGGGCTCCGTCGCGCAGCGTGGTGTCGAAGACATGGAAACTGTCGTCGGTGACCGTTGAATCCGTGGTCATGACTCTGTGACTCCTGTCGAGTGATGGAGGGTCTGGCTCCACTGCCACCGTCTTCGCGTGCGTCCCGTTTCGGCCGGGGTGGGGCCGGAAAACGAAAAAACCCCTCGCGGGTGCGAGAGGTCTGCGCGCGGGTCTGGGGCGAGATGCCCGCTCCGTACGTGATGGTACGTAGCGGTCACTGCGGACCGGCGCGCCTGCTGCCCATAATCATGGCGAACGAGAACACGGCAGCAGTCTGGCACGTTTGCACTCCGGTGGAAGCCCCGTCTCACGATGCGGGCGGTGCGGGTGGGGTGAGACGGAGGTCCCCTGTCGACGACGCGGTGGCCCCCGGGCCGGCTCAGAGCAGTGAGTCCTCGACGAACTCGCGAACATGTCGCAGGACTTGGGCCCGGCCGGTGCCCGGTATCCCGACCACCACGTGGACGCTGAAGCCGTCGAGCAGCGCGCGCAGCCGAGCGGCGAACCGGTCCGGGTCGACGGCCCGCAGCTCGCCGCGCGAGATCCCTTCGGCGAGCAGCGCCACCAGGTCCCGGTGCCAGGCACGCTCGATCGCCGCCTGCCGGGCGCGGGCGTCGTCGGTGGAGTCCTGCGAGCGGTTCCAGACGTCCAGCCACAGCGTCCAGTGCGGATCGCGGTGGCCTTCGGGGACGTAGAGGTCGACGTACGCGTCCAGCCGCTCCCGCACCGTCACCTGCCGGGACAGCAACCCCCTACGCTCGGCGCCGCGTTGCGACTCGCTCCACTCCAGGGTCTGGAGCAACAGCTCGTCCTTCGTACGGAAGTAGTAGAGGAGGTGCCCGCTGCTCATCCCGACGTCGCGTCCGAGCCCCGCCATGGTGAGGCCGTCGAGCCCGCGCCGGGCGATGGTGTCCAAGGCGGCGGCGAGCACGGCCTCACGGGGCGGAGCCGCGTTACGGCGGCGTGCGGTGGATGTCACTCGTCCGTTGTACCTGATGCGGGCACACGGGGTTGCCGTCGGGTCACACAGTGAATGCCTCCGCCGCCCGCGAGTATCTCGCGGGCGGCGGAAACGGACACGTACTGGACACATCACCCGGAGCGACGTCCGGAGAGCCGCCGGTGCGCACGGCGCGGACCAGCGGCCGAAGCGACCGGCGAAGCGGGTGACGGCCGCGGCGTCAGACCACTTGGTGCATCCACCCGTGGACGTCCTCGGTCCGCCCCGTCTGGATGTCCAGCAGCGCCGCGCGGAGCTTCGACGTGACCTCGCCGGACTCCCCGTTCGACTGCGTCCACTCGCCGCTCGCCGACCTGACGAGGCCGACCGGCGTGATGACGGCGGCCGTACCGCACGCGAAGACCTCGGTGAGGGTGCCGTCCGCGCTGTCACGCCGCCACTCGTCGATGGAGATACGGCGCTCCTGCGAGGTGTAGCCGAGATCGCCGGCCAGCTTCAGCAGCGAGTCACGGGTGATGCCGGCGAGCAGCGAGCCGGTCAGTTCGGGAGTGACGATCTTGTCCCCGTACACGAAGTACAGGTTCATCCCGCCCAGTTCCTCGACCCACTTGTGCTCGACGGCGTCCAGGTAGGCGACCTGGTCGCAGCCCTCCGCCGCCGCCTCGGCCTGCGCGAGCAGCGACGCCGCGTAGTTGCCGCCGGTCTTGGCGTCGCCCATGCCGCCCGGAACGGCGCGCACCCGGTTCTCGGAGAGCCAGATGGAGACGGGCTTCACGCCGCCGGGGAAGTACGCGCCGGCCGGGGAGGCGATGACCAGGAACAGGTACTCGTTCGCGGGCCGCACCCCGAGGCCGACCTCGGCCGCGATCATGAACGGCCGCAGATACAGCGACGCCTCGCCGCCGTGCGGCGGGACCCACGCCTCGTCCTGCTGGACCAGCGCGTCGCACGCCTCGATGAACGTGTCGACCGGCAGCTCGGGCATGGCCAGCCGGCGGGCGGAGACCTGGAAGCGCCGGGCGTTGGCCTCGGGCCGGAAGGTGGCGACGGAGCCGTCGGGGCGGCGGTAGGCCTTCAGGCCCTCGAAGATCTCCTGCGCGTAGTGCAGCGTCATGTTGGCCGGGTCGAGCGAGAGCGGGCCGTACGGGACGAGCTGCGCGTCGTGCCAGCCCCGGCCCTCCGTCCACCTGATGGTCACCATGTTGTCGGTGAAGTGGCGGCCGAAGCCGGGAGCGGCCAGGATCGCCTCGCGCTGCGCGTCGGACAGCGGGTTCGACGAGGGCTTGAGCGCCAGAGTGGGCGACGGAGTCGTGGGCGTGGTCATGATGTCTGTCCTTCACCGGTTGTGTGTGACGGACCGCGCTCACGCCGCTACAGGTACTAGGACGTCCGAGCTTTCCCTCACGCCGCGGCCCACCACGATTGTCGCGCGTGGCGGGGCGGGGCATGAAACGGGGTGAATGCGGCCCTACGGATGATGGTGACACCCGGTGGCCGCAAAGCACAGCCGCCGGGTGCTGTGACCCGGCGGCTGGGAGAGTCGTCGGCGGGTCAGCTCGCTACTCGTACGACGAGCGCGTCACCGATCTCGTCGGTCGTACGGGGCGCGCTGCCGCGCTCCGCGAGGTCGGCCGCGACGGCCTCCTCGATGCGGACGGCCTCGGCGTCGAAGCTCAGGTGACGCAGGAGCAGGGCGACCGAAAGGATCGTCGCCGTGGGGTCGGCCTTCCCCTGGCCCGCGATGTCCGGGGCCGAGCCGTGGACGGGCTCGAACATGGACGGGAACGCCCGGTCGGGGTTGATGTTCGCGGAGGCCGCCAGGCCGATGCCGCCGGTCACGGCGGCGGCGAGGTCGGTGAGGATGTCACCGAAGAGGTTGTCGGTGACGATCACGTCGAACCGCTCGGGCTGGGTGACGAAGAAGATCGTCGCGGCGTCGACATGCAGATAGTCGGTGGAGACGTCGGGGTACTCCTGGCCGACCCGGTCGAAGATCCTCTTCCAGAGGTGGCCCGCGTAGACGAGGACGTTGTTCTTGTGGACCAGCGTCAGCTTCTTGCGGGGGCGGGAGTTGGCACGCTCGTACGCGTCGCGCACGACACGCTCCACGCCGTACGCCGTATTGAGGCTGACCTCCGTGGCCACCTCGGCGGGCGTATCGGTGCGCAGAGAACCACCGTTGCCCGTGTACGGGCCCTCGGTGCCCTCGCGGACGACGACGAAGTCGATGTCCGCGCGGCCGGCCAGCGGCGTGGCCTGGTTCGGGAAGAGCTTCGACGGGCGCAGGTTCACATAGTGGTCGAAGGCGAACCGCAGCTTGAGCAGCAGCCCTCGTTCCAGGACACCGGACGGCACGGACGGGTCGCCGATGGCGCCGAGGAGGATCGCGTCGTGCGCCTTGAGCGCGGTGAGCTCCGCGTCCGGGAGGGTCTCCCCGGTACGGTGCCAGCGCCGGGCGCCGAGGTCGTACTCCTTGGTCTCCAGCTTCACATCTTGCGGGAGCACGGAGCCGAGGACCTTCAGGCCCTGGGCCACGACCTCCTGGCCGATGCCGTCACCGGGGATCACTGCGAGGTTGATGCTGCGAGACATGACGGGCACCTTACTGCGCGTCCCAGTGCCTGACACGCGTGGTCCACGATTCGGACAGTCGCGTGTTGTGCGCGGGGGTGCGCCCGCTCGCCCGCCTGTACGGCGGCGGGTGTTGTGGGGCCGCACAGGCAGCGGTGTCGTGGGGCTGCGCAGGCAGCGGTGTCGGGGGCGCCCCGGCTCAGTGGCCGGTGGAGCCGCCGTTGTCCCTGCGGTCGAGGGCGCGCTGGAGGGCCGCCGCGGCGTTCTTGCGGTCGGACTCGTTGCCGCGGACGCGGTGACGGACTCGGCGGACTGTCGTCTCGGCCATGATGATCGACTCCTTGAGACAGCTGAGGCATACGGCCGGGGGGAGCCGCATGAGGCATCTGCGAGGCGCCGGATGGGCGGGGAGCACGCCCGCAGGGGTTGCCTGCGTGAGGGCGATTGCTCACGTCCGCCGTTCGCTGGATCGAGCGAGTCGTTCGGCTCCTACAAAGCTAAGGGAGCCGGGCCGTTCTGTCTCCACAGTTAGTCGGACGTCCTACTATCTGAGACGGCGACCTCGATCTGGCAGCACCACCTGGATCGCGTTCCTCCAGGTGGTGGTGGACTGCGGGCATGGCAGCGGACCGCAGATCCAACTGGCTCAAGAGGGTCCTCGACCTCCCCGTCCCGTCCTGTCTCACCGGCGGCGAGAACTACGGGTTCGAGATCTCCAAGGCCTTCGCGGGCGCCGGTATCGGCGACATCGAGGGCGGGACGCTCCATCCCGTGCTCAACCGGCTCGAAGAGGCCGGACCGGTCGTCGGGGAGTTCCGGGCCGCCGAGCGCGGCCCCGGGCGGCGCTACTACCGGCTGACGGACGAGGGCCGGCGCGGGCTCGCCACCGAGAGCGGGAACTGGCTGGAGTCCCACACCACCGTGCGGAACATGCTGCGCACCGAGGCGGCGTCATGAGTGACGAGAAGCGGTGCACCACCGAGACCGGCTGCTTCGGCGGACTCGGCCGCCGCGCGGCTCGCCGGTGGTGGCGACGGGGCCACCGACAGCTCCGGCACGCGCGCGGGCTACCGCACTCGGACCTACAGCACGTCGCCGTCGCGCCAGTCGAAGACCAACGCGTCGTCGGCGGGCGGTAGTTCATGGTCGGGCACCGGCCAGAGATAGGTCGTTCCCTCCTCCTCCGGCAGCCGCACCACCCCGTCCGGGCTCAGCGCCTCGACGCGGCCCTGCCACAGATGCCAGCCACGCGAGCGGTAGAGCCGGGCGCCCTTCTCCGACGCGGAGAGCGCGCCGACGTCGTACGCCCGGTCGATCACCCGCTCCAGAACCTCCAGGACCCGGCCCCCGAGCCCGTCCCCGCGCCGGTCCGCGCGTACGGCGACCGCCTCGACGTAACCCACGCGATACCACCGCCCCGCGTGCGTCA
The DNA here is from genome assembly GCF_040560175.1 of Streptomyces panacea. Lineage (NCBI taxonomy): Bacteria > Bacillati > Actinomycetota > Actinomycetes > Kitasatosporales > Streptomycetaceae > Streptomyces > Streptomyces panacea. The sequence continues at coordinate 1,788 of NZ_JARJHW010000125.1, read as the reverse complement.
ACCGGCGCTGGATCACGCTGCCGTGCGCGACGAGCTCGCCCGTGCCGTCCCGTACGAGGACATGGACGCCGCCGAGCCCGTGCGTCCAGTCCTCCTCACTGAAGGCCCCGTCGAAGGCGACCTCCAGGAGGTCGCGGATCTCACCGAGGGTCGCCGGATCGAGTTCGAAGGTATGGGCGGTGCGCAGCGGGTCTGACATGCTTCTCACTCTTTCAGGCCGGGGGCCCGCGCACGTACTCAGTGCCCGGTTGAGTAGCTGCTCCATGTCGAAAAAACGTGCCTGCCGCGACAGTTGGCCACATGAACGGCCTTTACGCGCTTAAGCCCTGGTACGCGTCCCGGCTCTCCGGAGTCCGGGCCGCTCTCGTTCGTCGCGAGGTGTCGCCCGACACGCTCACCGCCGCGGGTGTCGTCAGCGCGGCCGGTGCGGCTGCGGCCGTGGCCTGGCTGCCCGCCGGGCCGCTCGCCGCGGTCCCCGTGGCCGTTCTCCTCGCCGCCCGTCTGGCCTTCGCCAATCTCGACGGGGCGCTGGCACGGGACACCGGCCGGACCACCCGGCGCGGCGCCGTCCTCAACGAACTCGGCGACCGTGCGGCCGACCTGGTCGTCCTGGCCGGCTTCATCACCCTGGCGCCGCTGTGGCTGGTCGCGGTGGCGGGGCTGGCGGCGACGCTCCCGTCGTGGGTGTCCCTCGCGGGTACGGCGGCGGGCGCGCCGCGCCGTAACGGTGGCCCCGTCGGAAAGACCGAACGCTGTCTGCTCGTCGTCGTGGGGGCCGCGACCGGCTGGGCGGTGCCGGTGCTCGCCGTGATCGCGGTGGGCTCGGCGCTCACCGCGGTCGTGCGGTTCGGCTGGATCTGGAGGAAGCTCGCATGAGCGTCGTCCTGATCGCGGGTGAGGCGGTGGGGCGCGCCGTCCCGCTCGTGGCCGGCGCCCTCGGGGTGAGCGGGATCGCGGTCGCGGCGCTGCCGTCGCGCCTCGCGACGCGGGCGGAGCTGCGCAAGCGGTGGCGGACGTGGGCGATCGCCGCACCGGTGTTCCTCGGGACGCTGTGCCTGGGCGCCGGGGGCGCGTTCGCGCTCGCCGCGGCGCTCGGGGTGACGGCGGTGAGCGAGTACGTACGGATGGCGGGGCTGCCGCGCGCGGAGCACGCCGTGCTGGTCGTGGCCGCCGTCGCACTGCCCGCGCTGGCGTGGCTGGTGCCGGACGCGATGGATCCGCGGGCGGTCGACCTCAGGGTGGTGGCGCTCCTTCTCGTGGCGGCGGCGCTGCCCGCGCTGCTGGCGGGTGACCACGAACGGGGCTTCACCCGCTCCGCGCGCACCGTCTTCGCCCTGTTGTGGATTCCCCTGTCGCTCACCGGACTTGTGGTGCTTCAGGGCACGGCGGTCGCGGTCGGGCTGGCGGTGGCGCTCGGCGACGTCGGGGCGTGGTGCGGCGGTACGGCGCTGGGGCGGCGTGGCGCGCTCGCGCGGCCGTTGTCGCCCCTCTCCCCCAGCAAGACGTGGGCGGGGGTGCTGGGCGCGGCGGGGGCGACCGCCCTGGCCCTGGCGGCCGTCGGCGCGTTCACGCCGCTTCTGTGGGCGGCGGTGCTGGCCGGCTGCGTACTCGGCGACCTGCTCGAATCCATGGTCAAGCGGGAGGCGGGCGTGAAGGACGCGGGCAGTTGGCTGCCGGGCTTCGGTGGGCTGCTCGACCGGATCGACTCCTTGCTGCTGGCTCTCCTGCTCGCGATGGTGGTGACGGCATGACCGCACGGATCTCCGCTCGTACGGTGGCGCGTTCGAC
>NZ_JARJHW010000124.1:0-21837 GCF_040560175.1 Streptomyces panacea | reverse complement strand
AGACAGCGGTGGCGGGGCCGCGGGTGGCGATCTGGTGGTCCACGACGACCAGTTGGGGAAGCTCGGCAACCTGGCCTACGAACTGCGCGAGGCGTTCCGCGTGGACAGCGACATCGCCCGCCCCCATACGTTCACCGCGTCGATCGATCTCTTCAACGACGGTCTCGACATGGGTTCGGCGCTGACCGAGCTGCACGACGCGTGGAACAGCCAGACCGCGACGCTGAAGGACGCCTGCGCGCACATCTCCAACCATCTGGACTTCTCCCGCGCGCAGCACTCCAAGGACGAGGTGCACATCCAGACGGCGCTGTCCGCGTCGAAGATCAACGACTACATCAAATAACGTCCGCAAACGCACCATTTACTGACGACTGACGACTGACGACTGACGACTGACGGATCGCTACGGGGGCTGGGCAAGCGCATGGCGGCGGAGACGATGACCGCGGGGGAACTCACCAATCTGCGTCTGGGCACGCTGGACAGCGCGGTGTCCGACTGGGAAAAGATGCACGCGAGGCTGAACACGCTCGCCACCGGCGAGGGTGGCGGCGGTGCGAGCGCCAAGGGCCTGGAGACGCAGACGAAGGCCGCCGACTGGAAGGGCTCCAACGCCACCGTCTCCAAGGAGTTCGTCACCAAGACGGCTGTCGAGTTCCAGGACGTGGCCGCCCAGGCCAAGAGCGTGCTCGGAATCCTGCGTGACGCGAGCGCGGCCCTCAAGCAGCACAAGACGGACCTGCGGACCGTCATTGACGAAGTCGCGAAGAAGAACATCTACATCAACGACAACGGGAACGCGATCGCGTCCGTCCCGTCGGGCGCCGCCGCGGGCACCGGGGACATCCCCAAGCCGAGCGACGAGGAACTCGGCGTGGCCGAGCGCCGGGTGAAGCGGATCCTGTGGGAGGCGAGCGAGACCGACCGCGTCGCCGCGCGGGCGTTGCGCGGCCTCGCGAAGAACAAGCACGACTTCTCCGGTGACGGTCCGGGCGGGCTCAAGGAGGCCGACGACCGGCAGGGCAAGGCGGACGCCGACTACTGGGCGAAGAAGGCGGCGGAGACCGACCCGAAGGACTGGAGCGACGAGGACGTCGTCCGCTTCAACGAGACGCTCCAAAACCAGCGCGACAACCCGGGCTTCAGCGAACGGTTCGCCACGACGCTCGGCGCGGACGGGACGCTCCAGTTCTGGCGGGACATGGCGGCCCCGCCGGGCGGTGCCGTCGAAGGCGACCGGGCCAAGATCCTCGCCGAGGTCCAGGACAACCTGAGCATGACGCTGGCCACCGCGACCCAGAGCGACAGCCCGGCCATGGACACATGGAAGCGCGACGTGATCGCGGCCGGCGACAAGCCGTTCCCGATCCAGGGCCTGCCGATGGGCCCCAACGGCTTCCAGGTGATGAGCAGCCTGATGGGCAAGGGCAAGTTCGACACCGATTTCCTGAACGACTACGGCAAGGGAATGCTGGAGTACGAGCGCGGCTTCCCCGGCGAGCCGAAGCACGCCTGGCGCGACATGGCCAGCCTCAACTACCCGCCCACGGACGGGCCCAACGACCCGTTCGCCGGCTTCATGGAAGGTCTCGGGCACAACTCCGAGGCGTCGCTGGAATTCTTCAACGACTCGACCACGGTGGACGGCAAGGATCTCGACAACTGGGACTACCTGGTGGCCAAGGGCGACGACGCCCGCGAATGGCCCCTGGGCGAGGACGGCAAGCCGGCCGGCCACGAGGCGATGGGCCACGCCCTCGAATCGGCCACGATCGGCGTGCCGTACGACTCGGACGCCACCCCACCGAAGCACTCCGCGGGGAGCGCGGACCTGGTGAACCGCCTGGTCGGCGAGTACGGGAAGAACCCGGACCGCTTGGACGGCTCGGCGCTGAACGGGAGCCTGGGGAACATCACGGCGGAGTACATGCGGGATGTGCAGGACGGTATAAACGGCGGCCCCGAGATCGAGACCTACGGGAGCAACGCCGACCTCCGGGCCCTCGGCGACGACGGCACGCTGAAGAGCTTCCTGGGGGCGGTGGGGAAGGACCCGGACGCGTACGGCGCGATCCTCAACTCACAGCAGGCGGTCTCCACCGAGCTGATCAACGACGCGTTTCACGACCGGGACAAATTCGGAAACGTCCTTTCGGAGGAGGTGAACGTCCGGGTCGCTCCGGGGGCCGACATCGCCGGAATCATGGCTGATTCGCGGACCCAGGCCGTCTACGACGACAAGATCGCCGCGGACGCGGAGTTCAACGAGGGCCTGGTGACCGCGGACAAGTGGGCCGGCCGGGCCATTGACACGGGGCTGGCACGCTTTCCTGTGGTTGGCGATGCGGCGGGCTGGGTGATCGGCGACATCCGCGAGGCGGTCCTGACCAACTACAGCCGAGACTCCAGCGGTGAAGCGCAGGTGGAGCGGGACACGTTCCTGGCGACCCAGCGTTCCGGATCCGCCGCCGCGATGTACGACGCGACATACACCGCCGCAATTGAGGCGGGCATCAGCGAACCCCAGGCGAAGGCCATGGCCGGCAGTTCGTCCGAACAAGTCAAGGACAGCTACGGCCAGGGCCGTCAGTAGAGCGGAAAGGTCTCATGCACGACATCGCTTCAGTTCCGGCTCGCATCAGCGACCGGAAGAAGATCGTCCTGCCCGTGTGCCTGGGCGTGGCGGTGCTGGCCGGGCTCGGCGCCTGGGCTTTCTGGCCGTCCGGGGAACCGGCGGTCGCCGTCCCGGACCGGGTGTGCGGTGGCGCCCTGCCCGGCGGCCCGGTGCGGGATCTGCTGCCCGAGCGTGGGCAGGGGTTCGAAGAGGATCTGTCCGGCTCCTCGTCGCGGAATTCCGTGTCGACGGTGTGGAAATGCCGTCTGAGCGCCGGCGGGCAGTCGGTATACCTCACCTACTCTCCCATCCTGAGCCCTGACGACTACGGCTCCGAGGACATCGTCCGTGATGCTGGGAAGCCCGGAAATGTACCGCTCTCCTGGGGAACGGACAGGGGATTCGTCGAGGGCGACAAGGTTTCCCTCTACGTGGCTTGCGACGGGAGCGAGGGGCGCGAAATCCTGCTCGATGTGTCCACGAGCGTCAACGGGGCCGACGGAGAACTGAAGGATCGCGCCACCCAGGACAAGGCGGTGGCTTTGACCGCGCGGACCGCCCGCTTCGTGTCCGCACGCGTGGACTTCTGCGAGCCGCCGAGCCTTCCCGACGGTTCTCCGAAGATCGGCTGACCGCGCTGATGCGGAAGCGCGTGAGCGTGACCGTGTGCCTGGGCGTGGCGGGACTGGGCGGGCTCGGCGCCTCCGCTTTCCCGGCGGTTGCCGTTCCGGGCGGCGTGCGCGCGGTCGGCCACGGTGCCCATCGATCAGACGACATTCGTCGGCCGCGGCCCCAGGTCGCATTCCGCCCACACCGTCTTGCCGACGGTGCGGGGCTCGACGCCCCAACGGTCCGCCAGCTCCGCGACGATGAGCAGCCCCCGGCCGAAGCACTCGTCGTCCTCGGGGAGCCGGAGGCGGGGCAGTCGTTCGCCGCGGGGGTCGCTGACCTCGGTCCGGAGGGTGGTGGCGGTGAGTTGCAGCCGTACGCGGAAGAGGCGGTCGCGCAGGCAGCCGTGCAGGAGTGCGTTGGTGGCCAGCTCGCTGACCAACAGCCCGGTGGTGCCCGCGAGTCCGGGCCACCCCCACTCTCCAACGAGCCGCACGGCCCGCCGCCGGGCGAGGCGGACACTCCCGGCGGTGGGGGTGTAGTCGAGCCGGTCCTCCTGGCGGACGGGTTCACCTTCGGGCGTGGGTTGTTGTGGAGCGTGAGTTGCGTTCATGGGGGGCTTCCCTGGGGGTGAATCGGCGGTGGCAATGCCGGCGGCCCCCTTTTGCGCAGGACGGCTCGGTGCACTTCCGCCGGGTGGCTCCGCTGTGCGAGCGGCTGTGCACTGAAGGTAGCGGTAGCTTCGCGTGTGCATCAAGTTGTTCAGGCAGAGAATTCTCTGCCCCTGAGTTGTGTTCGACTCGATACGGGTCCCAGACTTGGAGCGGTTCCTCGGGAGGAGTGCGATATGGCTGGTACTAGCCCTGATCGTGGGCGGACCGTGTCCACGGTGCTCGGGCGGCGACTTGGTGGCGAGTTGCTGAACCTGCGCGAGAGCTGTTCCCTGCGTCAGACTCACGCGGCTGAGGCACTGACTGCGTCCGTTGCCAAGGTCGCGAAAATGGAGCGCGGTCTTGTGCCGATGCGTGATCCTGACGTGCGGGCTCTCTGCCACCTGTACGGACAGGGCGACGGGGAGTTCGTGAACCGGCTGCTCTCGTTGGCGCGGACGGATCGCGAGCGACGGAAGACGCGCGGTTGGTGGGACGATTCGCACCACAGCTCAACGGCGGAGTTCATCTCTCTGGAGCAAGTGGCGCTCAGGGTTCGAGCCTGGCAAATGGCTCTCATTCCGGGGCTGTTCCAGACCGCTGACTACATTCGGGCACTCGCTGTCGCGGACTTCTCCTGGGACGAGCTCGACAAGATCGAGCAGGTGGTTGAGAGCCGGGCACGCCGCCAGGCGCGGCTGTATGGCGATGAGCCACTACGTGTCCACGCGATCATCTGGGAGGCGGCGCTACGTCAGCAGGTCGGTGGCCCAGCCCTCATGGCACGGCAACTTGCCCATGTCCTGGAGCTGTCGCAGATGCCGAATATCCTTGTGCAGGTTCTGCCGTACCGGGCCGGCGGCCACCCCTGTGTCGGGGGCGCCTTCAATATCCTGTCGTTCGCGGATGATGACGCCTTGGACGTGGTTCACATGGACGGCTTGCGCTCTACGGTCTGGGCCGAGGGCGCCGAGGAGAGCGCGCACTACGCCGCACTCTTCGCGCGTACCTCGCAGGTGTGTTTGTCGCCGTACGACTCCTCGCAGTACATCGAGGACATCGCAAGAGGATTGAGCAAGGAATGAACCTTCAGTTCGCCAAGTCCAGTTACAGCAACCTGTCTGGCGACTGCGTCGAGGTCGCCCGTAACATCCCCGGCTCCGTCGCCGTGCGGGACTCCAAGGACCCCGGCGGGCCCGTCCTGCGCACCACCCCCGGCGCGTGGCGCGCCCTGACCGCGTACGTGCGGCGGGTGGCGTAGCCCCCGGGTCAGGCCCCGCGGCGTTGGCGGGCCGTCTCGTAGAGGACCGCTGTCGCCGCGTTCGACGCGTTCAGGGAGCTCGCCGAGCCCGACATCGGGATGCTCACCATGTGGTCGCACAGCTCGCGCCAGCCCGTGCTCAGCCCCGTCGTCTCGTTGCCGATCAGCAGCAACACCGGCTGGGTGAGGTCGAACTGGTCGACATCGGCCTCGCCGTGCTCGTCCGTGCCGACGACCGCGACGGGGCGTCCCCCCGCGCGCTCCTTCGTCAGCCACTCCGCCACCTCGTGGTGCGACGGGCTGCGGACCACCGGCAGTGCGAACAGGGAGCCCGTGGTGGCGCGTACGGCCTTCGGGTCGTAGACGTCCGCCGCGTGGCCGGTGACGATCAGCCCGTCCGCGCCGAAGGCGTCCGCCGAGCGGACGATGCTGCCGATGTTGCCCGGCTGGGTGGGGCGGTCGAACAGCACGCCCAGAAAGGCGTCGTGGACGCGGATCCGGCTCAGGTCGTCCGGCCGCATCTCGACCACCGCCAGGACCTCGGGCGCGCCGTCCGTGCGCTCGCCCAGCTCGGCGAGGAGTTCGGGGGCCATCGCGACACGGTCCGTCACGATGCCGCGCAGCAATTCCTCGGCCCACCGCGAGAGCGGGCGGCTCGCGTCGTACAGCAGGGCGCGGATGGTCCAGCCGTGCTCGACGGCCATCGTGATGGGCCGCACGCCCTGGACGAGGAACTCGTTCTGGCGCTTGCGCTTGTTGCGATTGGCGAGCAGCGCGTGCCACTGCTGGAAGCGGGCGTTGCGGGTTGTGATCCGCTGACCGGCCACCCGTCCCCCTCGATGTCGGCCGACGTCTGACCGGGGAAGATTACAGGGGCCGCGCCGGGCTCGGCCCGTGGACCGGGACGCCGTCCGTGGTGCTGCCGAGGGCCGTGGGCGCAGGTGTGCTCGCGCATGGACCGCAGGCACGCGTCGCCGCGCTGCTCGGTGAGCCCGGCGACGACGAAGGCGCGGCCACCATGTGGTGGCCGCGCCCCTTTACCGCATCCCGCAGGGGGGTCAGTCGCGCTGTGCGCCCGCCGGGAGCTGGCGGAGCTTCATCGTCTTCGCCGCCGTGGCGCCGGAGTAGTAGTCGAGCAGCTTCGCCGCGTCGTTGTAGCGGTCCGTGCCGTTCAGGATGACGCCGATGTGCGTCTTGCCGTTACGGGTGGCGGCGAAGATCAGGCAGGGGCCGGCAGCCGTGCCGGTGCCGGTCTTGATGCCGAACGCGCCCGAGTACGAGCCGAGCAGCTTGTTCGTGTTGTACCAGGTGTAGGTGCGGGTACCACCCGTGCTGGTCGTCGCCGTGGCCTTGTAGCTCGTGGCCTTGACGACCGTGCGCAGCGTGGAGTTGTTCATCGCGTAGTCGGCGATCGTCGCCAGATCGCGCGGGGTCGTGTAGTTGTCGCCGGCCGCCGAGATACCGTCGAACGAGTCGAACTTGGTGTTCGTCAGGCCCAGGCCCTTGGCCGTCGTGTTCATCTTCCCGATGAACGACTTCGTGCGCGCCGCGACCGTGGAGCCGGTGCCGATCGCGTCCGCCAGGGCGTACGCCGCGTCGCAGCCGGACGGGAGCATCAGGCCGGAGAGGAGCTGGCGGATCGTCACCTTGTCGCCGGTGCGCAGGTCCGCGGTGCTCGCGCCTTCCCGCGTCACGTAGTCGCGGTACGTCTGCTTGATGGTGATCTTGCGGTTGAGGTCGATGCCCTTGGTGTTGAGCACGACCGCCGCGGTCATGATCTTCGTGGTGCTCGCCATCTGGCGGCGGACGTCCGCGCCCTTGCCGTACCGCTTGGCGCCCGTGGTGTCGTCCAGCAGGAAGGCGCCCTTGGCGGAGAGCGTGGGCAGAGCGGCGGCGGCCGTGACGGCGGGCGCGGACTCGGCCGCCATGGTCGCCGGGGCGACCAGGGCCGTGCCCGCCAGCATCGCGCCGGCGGTGAGGGTGACCACAGTGGTCCTACGCACGTTTCTGCGCACGGCCGGGAGACTTGTCATCAATGGAACGCTCCGATGTCGCAAATGCGTTGGTCTGGAGTGAATTGGACGCGCGCTCGTAAAGGGGGCGTCCTATGAAAGACGCGCGAGGTGCCCAGAGGGATGTACGGCGCACCCGGGAAATCGGTCGGTCCGTGAGGTCGGTCCGCGATATGGACGGGACCTCCTTCGTATCTCTGTTGTATCTAAGCTGTACGCATGCCTGCCGCCACCTCCCCAGCGCCCGCCGCCGACCGTGTCTACAGCCACATCAAGCAGGGCGTGCTCGACCGGCACTACCAGGGCGGGACCCTCCTTACGGAGGGCGAACTCGCCGAGGCCGTCGGGGTGTCCCGGACACCCGTGCGCGAGGCGCTGCTGAAGCTGGAGGTCGAGGGGCTGATCAAGCTCTATCCCAAGAAGGGTGCCCTGGTCCTCGCCGTCTCCGCGCAGGAGATCGCCGATGTGGTCGAAACGCGCCTGCTGGTCGAGGAGTTCACCGCCCGCAAGGCCGTCCCCGCGTCCGCGCGGCTCGTCGCGCGACTGGAGGAACTGCTCGAAGAGCAGCGCCGTCTCGCCGATGAAGGGGACCTCGCCGCCGTGGCCGTCACCGACCGGTGCTTCCACGCCGAGATCGTGCGCAACGCGGGCAACGAGATCCTGTCGAAGCTCTACGACCAGCTCAGGGACCGGCAGTTGAGAATGGGCGTCGCCGTGATGGAGGCGCACCCCGAGCGCGTGCGGACCAGCATCACCGAGCACGCCGAACTGCTCGAAGCCATCCGGGCCGGCGACGCCGACGCCGCCGCCCGGTGCGTGCGCGCCCACGTCAGCCGCGTCAAGGTGCTCATCCGGGGAGAGGCCAGGTGAGCGCGCCCTCGGCGGGAGAGTCAGGAGAGGGAGAAGGGGAGGGAGCGGGAAAGGCGGCCGGGCGCGGGCCCGTCCTCAGCCTTCCCGGTGACCCGCCCGGCGGCCGGCGCGCCGTCGCCGTGTGGAGCATCGGCGTCGCCGTCTACTTCGTCGCCGTCATCTTCCGTACGAGCCTGGGCGTCGCCGGGCTCGACGCCGCCGACCGCTTCGACGTCAACGCCTCCGCCCTCTCCACCTTCTCGATCCTCCAGCTCCTCGTCTACGCCGGGATGCAGATACCCGTCGGCCTCATGGTCGACCGGCTCGGCACCCGCCGGGTCCTGACCCTCGGCGTGACGCTCTTCACCCTCGGCCAGCTCAGCTTCGCCCTCGCCCCCACCTACGGCACGGCCCTCGCCGCGCGCGCCCTCCTCGGCTGCGGCGACGCGATGACCTTCATCGCCGTACTGCGGCTCGGCGCCCACTGGTTCCCCGCCCGCCAGGGCCCGTTGATCGCGCAGTTCACCGGCCTCTTCGGGATGGCGGGCAATCTGGTCTCCACCCTCGTCATCGCCCGGCTGCTGAGCGACCTCGGCTGGACGACGACGTTCGTCGGCAGCTCGATGGCCGGTGTCGTCGTCCTCGTACTGATGCTGTTCTTCCTCAAGAACCACCCCGAGGGCCATGAGCCGCCGCCGTCCGAGCACGCCGGCGCGACCTATGTACGGAAGCAGATCGCCGAGTCGTGGCGGGAGCCCGGCACCCGGCTGGGGCTCTGGGTGCACTTCACCACCCAGTTCCCCGCCATGGTCTTCCTGCTGCTGTGGGGCCTGCCGTTCCTCGTCGAGGCCCAGGGGCAGTCCCGGGCCACGGCGGGCGATCTGCTCACCCTGGTCGTCCTCGTCAACATGGTGATCGGCCTCGTCTACGGGCAGATCATCGCCCGCCACCACGCCGCCAGGGCCCCGCTCGCCCTCGGCACGGTCGGTGTGACCGCGCTCGTGTGGGCGTCGACGCTCGCCTACCCCGGCGACCACGCGCCGATGTGGCTGCTGATCACGCTCTGCGTCGTCCTCGGCGCCTGCGGGCCGGCCTCGATGATCGGCTTCGACTTCGCCCGGCCCGCGAACCCGCCGGCCCGTCAGGGCACCGCCTCCGGCATCGTCAACATGGGCGGTTTCGTGGCCTCGATGACGACACTGTTCGCCGTCGGCGTGCTGCTCGACGCGACCGGCGGCAACTACCGCGTCGCGTTCTCGTCCGTCTTCGTCCTCGAAGCGCTCGGGATCGTCCAGATCCTGCGGCTGCGGGCACGTACGGTGCGGCGGGAGCGGGAGCGGCTGGTGGCGAGCCGGGTGGAGGCCGTGCACGTACCCGCCTGAGCGCGGCCAGGTGAAGAGGAGGCGCGGGCGCGCTACTGCGTGACCGCGAACTCCCGCAGGATCGCCGCCGCCAGGTCCGCGTCGCCGTCCGTCTTGATCCGGTCCGGCACCGCGGCGGCCCGTACCCGCCCGCACGCCAGCCGGAAGTACGTCTCCCAGTCCATCACCAGCGTCACCGCGGGGCCGAGCGAGGGCGAGCCGTCGATCGTGCCGCGGCCGTCCGCGTCGACCCGGATCGTCCGCAGGAACTCGACGGGACCGTGCACGTCGAGCACGATCGCGGTGTTCGGCGGCGCGCCCGCCTCCTTCGCGATGGCCTTCGGGAGGGCCGCGAGGAGTACGTCGCGGGTGATCAGCGCGCCGGGTGAGGCGAGGTTGCCGGGCTTGCTCAGCGTCGTACGGAGGTCCTGCTCGTGCACCCAGATGTCGAACGCGCGGGTCCGCATGGCCTGTTCGAGCGTCTGCTCGGTGCCGAGCGGGGCGCGGACCATGGTGCTGGGCTGGCGGTTCTCGTTCCGCAGCTGGCGGTTGCGGCGGATGATCGTGTATTCGAGCTCGGAGGTCATCTCCGGCGCGGTGTGGTGGCGCCGTACGTCCACCTGCATCTCCATGTAGCGGGAGATCTCGCTCTGCACGTGGTACAGGTCGCGGGGCAGCGTGTGGATCGGCCGCGGGTCGCCGAGCATCTCGCATTCAAGCCCGATGACGTGCGAGACGATGTCCCGCACCGACCAGCCGGGGCACGGCGTGCGCCGGTTCCACTCACCCTCGACGAGTGGCTGTACCAGCTCGGCTATGGCTTCAATGGAGTGGGACCAGGCATCGGCGTAGTTCTGAAGGCTGGGATGGACGGTCACGGGACCCCTCGACGGTTCTGCGGTTAGCGGGCTGGGCTGCTGGATGCGGGCGGCGGGCTGCGGGCTGCGTGGGAGGTTCGAGAGCCTAAGTTACGCTGCCCGTTGGCACCCCGGCAGTGCTTTCGTGTGACGATCGTAGGCCCGTGTAGAAGGCTCGAATGCCAGGACGGTGGTAGTGTGCGCGCCTCCCTCATCCAGATCGCAGTAGACCCGGACGAATCGGTCAATTCCCGTAGGCGGCGCGCGGCCTCTTTGGTGAGGCAGCAGCGCGGCGCCGACCTGGTGGTCCTGCCCGAGCTCTGGCCGGTGGGTGCTTTCGCGTACGAGTCGTTCGCCTCGGAGGCGGAGGCGCTGGACGGTCCGACGTTCCGGGCGATGTCGGAAGCGGCGAGCGACGCGGGTGTCTGGCTGCACGCCGGGTCCATCGTGGAACGTGCCCCCGAGGCCGTCCTGGACGGCGCCCCCGACCTCTACAACACCGCGCTCGTCATCTCGCCCGACGGCGCTCTCGTGCGCTCGTACCGCAAGATCCACCGCTTCGGCTTCGACAAGGGCGAGGCGACCTTGATGGGTGCGGGCGACGAGCTGGTGACCGTCGCCCTGCCGGACGCGGTGCTGGGCCTCGCCACCTGCTACGACCTGCGGTTCCCCGAGCTGTTCCGGGGACTGCTCGACGAGGGCGCGCAGATCTTCGTGGTGCCGGCGGGCTGGCCGGCCCGCCGCCGCGCGCACTGGACGCTGCTGACGCAGGCGCGCGCGGTGGAGAACCAGGCGTACGTGCTCGCCTGCTCGACGGCCGGGACGCACGCCGGGGTGGAGCAGTCCGGGCACAGCATCGTGGTCGACCCGTGGGGCGAGGTACTGGCGGAGGCGGGGGCGGGCGAGGAGGTTCTGACCGTCGAGTTCGACCCGGCGAAGGTCGCGGCCACGCGCGAGCGGTTCCCGGTGCTGAAGGACCGTCTGCCGGGCGTGACGGCGCCCCGCCGCTGACGCCCGAAGCCCACCGGCCGCTCAGTCCTCCTCGCGCTCCCTCTCCGCCATCCGGATCACGCACACCGTGACCGCGATCAGCAGCGACGGATCCGCGTCGTCCCTGAGCACATCCACGGCGTACGTCTCCCGCACCCGGAACCACCGGCGCGAGACGTGCGCCAGCAGCTCGCCGTCGTACTCGATGGCGAACTCGCGGTCCAGGATCCGCCCGCTCACGTCCAGCTCGGTGCCCTCGGCCAGGGCGACCCGGTAGTGGTTACGGAGCAGCGACAGCTTCTTCTTACGGATGGTGGCCAGCGGCTCGCCGTCCCGCTCGATCGTCATCGCGCCCCGCAGGCTGAGCAGCTTCTGACGGAGCGTGACCAGAACGCGCCCCTGAGGGTCCTTCAGCTCCAGGGTGTCGCGCAGCCGCAACGCCTTTCCGTCCACGAGGAAGGCCTGGCGGCCCTGCTCGTCCTCGATCCAGTAGTCGTCGCCGATGGCGAAGATCTTGTCGCGCACCAAGTACTTCATGCCGGATCCGTACCCACCGGGCTGCCCGTGGACGGCGGTACGGCGTCAGCTGTACGCGTACGGACCACAGGGTCCTTTTGCGGCGCGCCCTCCCGCAGCCCGCGCGCCAGCATGAGGGTGACGGCGACGGAGGCCGCCGCCAGTACCGTGATGCCCGTCGCCGGCGAGGTCCGCTCGGCCACGGCGCCCGCCAGGACGGCGCACACCCCCTGCATCGTGAGCATGCCGGCGGAGTGCAGCCCGAGCGCGTGCCCGCTCAGCTCGTCCGGTGTCAGGGCCATGAGGCGTTCCTGGGAGACGAGGCTCGCCCCGTAGCCGACCGTCGCCAGCGTGACGGCGGCGACGGCGAGCGGCAGCGCCGGGCCGAGGAAGAAGATCAGGTGCGGCACGGCGAGCAGCAGCAACAGCGGGACCGCGAGGCGCGAGCGCCAACGGCGGGGGACGAACCGGCCGATCAGGATGTCCCCGGTGAGCATGCCCGCCGCACCGGCGGCGAAGAGGAGCCCCGCGTGCTGGGGCGCGTAGGGCACGTACAGGGATTCGCAGCCGACGACCAGACCGTTGGGTACCCACAGGGCCAGATAGACGGTGCGGCGGGGCCGGGACGACCACAGCCGCGCGTTGTTGCGCCAGGTCCGGCCGATCGACGCGCGGCCGGTGGCGCGCGGCGGCCTTCTGCTGAGGCCGAGCCGCGCCACGGTCGCCGCCACGAGATACAGCGCGGCGCCGGTGAGCAGCGCGCCGCGCGGCGAGAGGAGCGCGACCAGCAGGCCGCCGGTCGCGAAGCCGCCGATCTGCATCAGGCCCGAGGACATGTTGATGGTGGACCGGCCGAGCAGATAGCCCTCTTTGGAGAGGATCTCGTTGAGGAGCCCGAGGCGGACCCCGCCGCCGAGGGCGGAGAGCACACCGAGACCGAGCACGATCCCGAGGATCGCCGGGACGGACAGACCGGGGACGGCCGCGCCGGCCATACCGAGGGCGAAGATCAGCGACAGCGACGCCAGGGTCGCGCGCGGGGGCAGTCGGTCGGCCGCCGACAGCAGCATCGTCGCGCCGATCACCTGGGCGAGGGAGGGGCCGAACATGGCGAGCGCGGAGAGCAGCGGCGAGCCGGTCGCCGCGTAGACGAGCGTGCTCAGCGCGAGACCGCTCACGGTCTGGGCCGCCACCTGTCCGGCGGAGGTGAGGAAGAGCGGGGTGAACTCCGGTGTACGGAACAGCTCCTGGTAGGTGCGCATGAGCGGAGTTTCGAAGGCGCGGCGGACGGGCAGTTAATGTTTCGCGAGAGCGCGAAACATCGTGAGGCGGGGCGAGCCGAGGACGGGGCGGGACATGGGCTGGTGGCAGGTCGACGCGGACACGCTCGCCGGGAGCCGGTTCGTCGTGTCGCCCCTGACCGAGGCGGTGGCGAGCCTGCGGGCGCTGGAGGAGGGCCGGGCCGCGCACTCCGGCGAACGCGCGTGGCTGGACGCCCACCTGCCCGCGTACCGGGCCCGCCAGGCCGCCGACCCGATCACGGCGCTGCTCGTACGGGCGGCCTTCGGCCGCACCTGGAACGCGGACTTCATCACCCCCACGCCCACCGGCCGGGCCCTGACCGAGCAGACCTTCGAGGACGAGCTGACGCGGATCCGCCGGACCCCGCCCGCCGCCGTCCGCGCCGATCTGCTGGTCTCCCTGGACGGCCCGCTCCCGGCCCTCCTCGCGGACCGCGACGACCTCCCGGAGCGCGCGGCGTCGGTCGTGGAGTGGGTGTGGGCCGAGACGGTGCTGCCGTACTGGCCGCGCCGCCGGCGCCTCATCGAGGCCGATGTCGTCGCCCGTACGGCGCAGTTGAGCCGGGGCGGCTGGGCGTCCGCGCTGGGCGACATGCGCCGGGGGATGCGCTGGCTCGGCGGCAGCCGGCTCCAGATCTCCACCCGCGCCGACCGGTCGCAGGAGATCCCCGGGGTGCGGCTGATGTTCGTGCCGGTGACGCCGCAGCAGAGCTGGGTGTCGTGGGACGCCGACCGGTACGCCGTGGTGTACCCGTGCGCCGGAGCCCTGGCCGACGAGGGCGGCCGGCCGCCGGTGCCCGAGCCGCTGCGGGCCCTGCTCGGTCCCGGCCGGGCCGGGGTGCTCGCCCTGCTCGGCTCCCCGAAGTCCACGACGCAACTGGTCGCGCTGACGGGCCAGGGCCTGGGCTCGGTGGGCCGCCATCTGAGGGTCCTGCTGGACGCGGGGCTGATCGCCCGCCGCCGGGCGGGACGGTCGGTGCTCTACTTCCGTACGGAGGCGGGCGAGGTCCTGGTGCGGGCGCCCGGCCCCGGGGACGGGCGCCCGCACCCACCGCCCGCAGAGGCGTGACGGCGCGGGCCCCGGCGGGCCGGGCGGGGCGGCAGGCGGTAGCCCGTAAATCCTCCTTACGGAGGTCGAACGAGAGGGACCGGCACTCGGGTGGCACCCTTGGACCATGAACGACGCGTCCGCATCCGTACCCGCCCCCGCACCCCGCCGCCGTGCCCGTGTCCGTGCCCCCGAGCTGATCGGCAAGGGTGGCTGGCTCAACACCGGCGACAAGCAGTACACCCTCGCCGACCTGCGCGGACGTATCGTTCTGCTCGATTTCTGGACCTTCTGCTGTATCAACTGCCTTCATGTCCTGGACGAGTTGCGTGAGCTGGAGCAGAAGCACAGCGACACCGTCGTGATCATCGGTGTCCACTCGCCGAAGTTCGTCCACGAGGCCGAGCACGCCGCCGTCGTGGACGCCGTCGAGCGGTACGAGGTGCACCACCCCGTCCTGGACGACCCGGAGCTGGCGACCTGGAAGCAGTACGCGGTACGGGCCTGGCCCACGCTCGTCGTCATCGACCCCGAGGGGTACGTCGTCGCGCAGCACGCGGGCGAGGGCCACGCGCACGCCATCGAGAAGCTGGTCGAGGAGCTGGAGGCCGAGCACGCGGCGAAGGGGACCCTCCGGCGCGGCGACGGCCCGTACGTGGCGCCCGAGCCCGTCGCCACCGACCTGCGCTTCCCCGGCAAGGTGCTCGCGCTGCCCTCGGGGAACTTCCTGGTCTCCGACTCCACCCGGCATCAGCTCGTCGAGCTGGCGGCCGACGGCGAGAGCGTCGTACGGCGGGTGGGCAACGGCGAGCGCGGGTTCGGGACCGACGCGTTCAACGAGCCGCAGGGGCTCGCCCCGCTGCCCGACGGGCGGATCGCGGTCGCCGACACCGTGAACCACGCCGTCCGCGCCTACGACCCCGCCACCGGCGCCGTCGAGACCCTCGCCGGCACCGGCCGGCAGTGGTGGCAGGGCTCACCCACCCACGGGCCCGCCCTCGACGTGGCGCTCTCCTCGCCGTGGGACGTGGCCTGGTGGAGCGACCGGCTGTGGATCGCGATGGCCGGGGTGCACCAGCTGTGGACGTACGACCCGGCGACCGGCACGGTCGGGGTCGCGGCCGGGACCACCAACGAGGGCCTGGTCGACGGGCCCGCCGCCGAGGCGTGGTTCGCGCAGCCGTCGGGGCTCGCCGCGACCGAGGACCGGCTGTGGGTCGCCGATTCCGAGACCAGCGCGCTGCGTTACGTGGAACGGGACGGGGAGGGCTTCGCCGTACGGACCGCGGTCGGCACCGGCCTCTTCGACTTCGGCCACCGCGACGGCCCCGCCGAACAGGCCCTGCTCCAGCACCCGCTCGGCGTGACCGCGCTGCCGGACGGGTCGGTGGCCGTGTCGGACACCTACAACCACGCCCTGCGCCGCTACGACCCGGCGACCGGTGAGGTCACGACCCTCGCGACGGACCTGCGGGAGCCGTCCGACGCGGTGCTCGTCGGTGACGACATCGTCGTGGTCGAGTCCGCCCGGCACCGGCTCACCCGGCTGCGGCTGCCCGACGAGGCCGTCCGCGTCGAGTCGGTGGCGCACCGCACGCAGCGCGCGGCGACCGATGTCGCGCCGGGCACGCTGCGGCTCGATGTCGTCTTCGAGGCGCCCAAGGGGCAGAAGCTGGACACCCGTTACGGTCCCTCGACCCGGCTCCTGGTCTCCGCGACGCCGCCTGAGCTGCTGGCGGAGGGGGCCGGCGCCGGCACGGAGCTGGGCCGCGAGCTGGTGCTGGCGGACGGTGTCACCGAGGGCGTGCTGCACGTCTCGGCGATGGCGGCGTCCTGCGACGACGCGCCGGAGATCGAGTACCCGGCGTGCCATGTGCACCAGCAGGACTGGGGCGTGCCGGTACGCGTCACCGCGTCGGGCACGGGCCGGCTGGGTCTCGTGCTGGCCGGCCTCGACGCGTAGACCCTTCGGGGCGGGAGTGTGACCGGGGCCGCCCGGTGGGCTGTTCGTCCTCAGGCGCCGGACGGGCTGGGGGCGTCCCGCCGGACGGGCTGGGTGCCCCGCCGGGCGGGTTGAGAACGGGCCGCCGGTGGTTCGTCCTCGAACGCCGGACGGGCCCGGCACGGCTTAGTGGTGGTCGCGTTCGATCACCGTCGGGGGCGCGACGATCGCCCGCCGGCGCTTCGCGATGCTCGTGAACGTCGCGATGCCGATGAGGCCGACGGCCATCAGGATCACCCCGACCAGGTCGAGGTTGACGCTCTCCGCCTCCCAGTCCGTCGCGAACGTGAGGATCGCGCCTACCGCGATGAGTGCGATGCATCCGCCAATGCCCATGAATCCCGCCTCCTGATACGAATGGTGGCCGTTCCCGGGCCGCTTACGCGGGTACCCGGCCCGGGAACACCCATGCAGGAGGAGGGAGTTCAGCCTTCCAGGAACGCGGCCAGCGCGTTCGCCAGCAGGAACGGGTCGTCCGCGCCGCACAGTTCGCGCGCGCTGTGCATCGACACGATCGCCGCGCCGATGTCGACCGTCTTGATGCCGTGCCTGGCCGCCGTGATCGGGCCGATCGTCGTGCCGCAGGGCATCGAGTTGTTCGAGACGAACGACTGCCACGGCACGTCCGCCCGCTCGCACGCCGCCGCGAACAGCGCGCGCCCGCCGCCGTCCGTCGAGTACCGCATGTTGACGTTGACCTTGAGGATCGGGCCGCCGTTGACGCGCGGGTGGTGCGTCGGGTCGTGGCGCTCCGCGTAGTTGGGGTGCACGGCGTGCCCGGTGTCGGAGGAGAGGCAGATCGTGCCCGCGAGCGCCCGCGCCCGGTCCTCGTACGAACCGCCGCGAGCCAGCACCGAGCGCTCCATCACCGTGCCCAGCAGCGGCCCGTCGGCGCCGGTGTCGGACTGGGAGCCGCTCTCCTCGTGGTCGAAGGCGGCGAGCACCGGGATGTACGGGAGTGCCGTACCCGAACCGGCGGCGCCCGCGACGGCGGCCAGCGCGGCCGTACCGGCGTGCACCGACAGCAGGTTGTCCATCCGGGGCCCGGCCATCAGCTCGCGGTCGCGCCCGAGGTAGGCGGGCGGTTCGACGGAGTGCGCCATCAGGTCCCAGCCCGTGACGTCGGACGCGTCGAGCCCGGACTCCTCGGCGACGAAGCGGATCAGGTCGCCCTCCTCGGCCTCGCCGAGACCCCAGACCGGCTGCATGTGCCGCTGCGGGTTCAGCTTCAGACCGTCGGTGTTGACCCCTCGGTCCAGGTGGACGGCCAACTGCGGTACGCGCAGCAGGGGCCGGTCCACGTTGACGAGGCGGTGGGTGCCGTCCCGCAGGGAGAGACGGCCGGCCAGCCCGAGGTCGCGGTCCAGCCAGGTGTTGAGCAGCGGCCCGCCGTACACCTCGACGGCGACCTGTCGCCAGCCGTACGCACCGGTGTCCGGCAGTGGCTTCACGCGCAGGTTGGGGGAGTCCGTGTGCGCGCCGACGATCCGGAACGGCGTGTGCGGCTCGGCTCCCTCGGGGACGTACCAGGCGATGAGCGCCCCGCCGCGCAGGACGTACTTCCCGCCGGTGGTCCCCTCCCACGCGGCCGTCTCCTGGACCTGCCGGAAGCCGGCCTTCTCCAGGCGCTCGGCCGCGTTCGCCACCGCGTGGTACGGCGTGGGGCTGGCGGCGAGGAAGGTCATCAGGTCGTCGGTGTGGCCGCGGTCGAAGCGGGCGGATGTGCTCATGGGATCACCATAACGAGCCACAGTTGGCGTGTTCGCGTGGGCGGTCGCGGACGTCGGTCGCCGGACGGGCGGCACACGCCGCCCGTCCGGCGACCGAGGACTCACGGTCACGGCACCGCTAGAACGCCGCCTCGTCCAGCTCCATCAGCGAGTTGTCCACCGACTCGGCCACCGCGCGCTCGACCGAGACGCCCGGCAGGACGTTCGCCGCGAAGAACTTCGCCGCCGCGATCTTGCCCTGGTAGAAGGGCACGTCCTTCGCGGAGGCCGTCTCCAGCTTCTCCACGGCCACCGCCGCACCGCGCAGCAGCAGGTAGCCGACGACGACGTCGCCCGAGGCCATCAGCAGGCGGGTGGTGTTGAGGCCCACCTTGTAGATGTTTTTGACGTCCTCGGCGGTGGCGGTGAGGTCGGTCAGCATCTGCCCGACGATCGCCTCCAGGTCGACGGCCGCCTTGGCGAGCCCGTCGCGGGCCGGGGCCAGCTCGGCGCCGCCGGTGCCGACGGCGAGGAACTGCTTGATCTCCTCGGAGAGGGTGTTCAGCGCCTGGCCCTGGTCGCGGACGATCTTCCTGAAGAAGAAGTCCTGGCCCTGGATGGCGGTGGTGCCCTCGTAAAGAGTGTCGATCTTGGCGTCCCGGATGTACTGCTCGATCGGGTAATCCTGGAGATACCCCGAGCCGCCGAGCGTCTGGAGCGACTGGGCGAGCTGTTCGTACGACTTCTCGGAGCCGTAGCCCTTCACGATCGGCAGCAGCAGGTCGTTCAGCGCGTGCTCCGCCTTGACCTCCTCGCCCTCCGTCTCCTTCTTGGCGATCTCGTCCTGGAGGGAGGCGGTGTAGAGCACCAGGGCGCGCATGCCCTCCGCGTACGCCTTCTGCGTCATCAGCGAGCGGCGCACGTCCGGGTGGTGCGTGATGGTGACCTTGGGCGCGCTCTTGTCCATGAACTGCGACAGGTCGGGGCCCTGGACGCGCTCCTTGGCGTACTCCAGCGCGTTCAGGTAGCCCGTCGAGAGCGCGGCGATGGCCTTCGTACCGACCATCATCCGGGCGAACTCGATGATCATGAACATCTGGCGGATGCCCTCGTGCTTGTCACCGATCAGCCAGCCCTTGGCGGGGTGCCGGTCGCCGAACGTCAGCTCGCACGTGTTGGACGCCTTGAGGCCCATCTTGTGCTCGACGTTCGTCGCGTACACGCCGTTGCGCTCGCCCAGCTCGCCGGTCTCCCAGTCGAACTCGTACTTCGGTACGAGGAAGAGCGACAGGCCCTTGGTGCCGGGTCCGGCGCCCTCGGGGCGGGCCAGGACGTAATGAAGGATGTTCTCCGACATGTCGTGCTCGCCGGAGGTGATGAAGCGCTTCACGCCCTCGATGTGCCAGGAGCCGTCCTCCTGCTCGACGGCCTTCGACCGGCCCGCGCCCACGTCCGAACCCGCGTCGGGCTCGGTGAGCACCATCGTGGAGCCCCACTGCTTCTCCACGGCGATCTCGGCGATCTTCTTCTGCGCCTCGTTGCCCTCCTGGAAGAGGATGCCGGCGAAGGCCGGGCCCGAGGTGTACATCCAGATCGCCGGGTTGGCGCCGAGCAGCAGCTCCGCGTAGGCCCAGATCAGGGAGCGGGGGGAAGTGGTGCCGCCGATCTCCTCGGGGAGGCCCAGGCGC
Organism: Streptomyces panacea; assembly: GCF_040560175.1. NCBI lineage: Bacteria > Bacillati > Actinomycetota > Actinomycetes > Kitasatosporales > Streptomycetaceae > Streptomyces > Streptomyces panacea. Next base: position 2,367 of record NZ_JARJHW010000124.1, on the reverse strand, counting down.
CAGTACTCCGAGTCCATGAAGGCCTGGTAGCTCTTCTTGAAGGAGGCGGGGACGGGAGCGGTGTTGGTCTCCGGGTCGAAGACGGGCGGATTGCGGTCGGCGTCGGCGTAGGAGGCGGCCAGCTCCGACTCGGCGAGCTTGGCGACCTCGGAAAGGATGGTCTTCGCGGTCTCGACGTCCATCTCCGCGAACGGGCCCGTGCCGTACAGCTTGTCGCGCCCGAGGACCTCGAAGAGGTTGAACTCGATGTCGCGGAGATTCGACTTGTAGTGCCCCATGGCGACGGCTCCGTAAGCGGTTGGGAGGCGGATTCCTCGAACGCGTATCAGTAGTGACTCCGATGATGCTACCCGTCGGTAATAAGATGCAACCCCTACCGGACATCTGTGACGAGGACGACGAGGAGCGCATGCGGCCCATCGGCGGGCCTTTCCTCAGTACTCTTGGCGGCATGTACGGCTACGACCAGAACGCTGGCGCTCAGCAGCAGTACGCACCCCCGCAGCAGCCGATGGGCGGCGGCGGATACGGGGAGCAGCCGCTGTACCCCGAGCCGTCCCCTCCGTCGCTGGCGGACGCGGTGCGGGCGTTCACGACCGGGTCGCTCTCCGCCGAGGACTTCCAGCAGATCTTCGCGACGTCGAAGGTCTACTGCCCGCGCGGTGACAACCCCGGGTTCCTGGCCCTGCACAACACCCAGCAGCCGGTCATCCCGATGTTCAGCACGCTCAAGGAGCTGCGGCGGTACGCGGGCAAGGAGTCGAAGTACTTCGTGATCACGGGCGCGGAGGTCATCGATCTGCTGCCGACGGGGTACGGCTTCGTGATCGACATGGAGGGGGACCACCGGATGGTCTTCGACGCGAAGGCCGTGGAGCAGATGGTGGACTTCGCGATGCGGCGGATGTACGGCTGAGCCCGACCTCCGTAAGGAGAGCGCCGGTCGGCCCGACGCGGGCCGGCCGGCGCTCTCCTTATGAGGATCGCGATGAGGGGTGCGGGTCGTGCCGGCCGCGGTGACGCGCCGAGCACCAAGACCCGGCACACCCGCGCGATGTCGGACCAGGAGCGGTCCGAGCCGTCACCCAACCGACTTCGCCCGGCCGCGCGTCGGCGTTCGTCTGCTCCGACTCGGTGTGCGAACTCTCCTCGGGCGCTCCCGAGGGGTGGAAGACGCGGGGGTCGGTGCCGTTGTCGCACTTGTCGAGCAGCTCACGGATGGTGGTGGGCTGCTCGTCGGCCGTCCGGGTGCTGGTGGGGGTCAGGGCCATGTCGCCGGTGGTCGGGGCCGCCGCCGGGGACGGTGCGCGGAATATCTGTCCGCTTGCCAGATGTTCACCATTCAACTAAATTGGAGCCAAAGCCGAGGAGGCCCCCAATGCCCGCTGTGACCGTCGAAAACCCGCTGACCCTTCCCCGCGTCACGGCGGCAGCCGACGCCGTCGCCCGTCCCGTGCTCACCGTGTCCACCGCGCCCGGTGGCTTCGAGGGCGAGGGATTCCCGGTGCGCCGGGCCTTCGCGGGGATCGCCTACCAGCACCTCGACCCGTTCATCATGATGGACCAGATGGGTGAGGTGGAGTACGCGCCGGGAGAGCCGAAGGGCACCCCCTGGCACCCGCACCGCGGCTTCGAGACCGTGACCTATCTGATCGACGGCACCTTCATCCACCAGGACAGCAACGGTGGCGGCGGAACGATCCGCAACGGCGACACCCAGTGGATGACGGCGGGCTCCGGCCTGCTGCACATCGAGGCGCCGCCGGAGTCGCTCGTCACGTCGGGCGGTCTCTTCCACGGCCTCCAGCTCTGGGTGAACCTGCCCGCGGCCGACAAGATGATGGACCCGCGCTACCAGGACATCCGCGGCGGCCAGGTGCAGCTGCTGACGTCGCACGACGGAGGCGCGCTGCTGCGGGTGATCGCGGGCTCGCTCGACGGTCACGAGGGCCCCGGCATCACGCACACGCCGATCACGATGATCCACGCGACGCTGCGGCCGGGTGCCGAGGTGACGCTGCCGTGGCGCGAGGACTTCAACGGCCTCGCGTACGTCCTGGCCGGACGCGGCGCGGTCGGTACGGACCGGCGGCCCGTCCACAAGGGCCAGACGGCGGTCTTCGGCGCGGGGTCGTCCCTGACGGTCCGCGCGGACGAGTCGCAGGACTCGAACGCGCCGGACCTGGAGGTCGTCCTGCTGGGCGGCCGTCCGATCCGTGAGCCGATGGCGCACTACGGCCCGTTCGTGATGAACAGTCACGCCGAGCTGAAGCAGGCCTTCGAGGACTTCCAGTCCGGCCGGCTGGGCACGGTGCCGGCGGACGCCGCGTAAGTCCGACCGGGGGTGGGGCGGTCTCCGCCCCACCC
>NZ_JARJHW010000123.1:0-21889 GCF_040560175.1 Streptomyces panacea | reverse complement strand
CGCCGCGTTGTCGGAGTCGGCCGAGTACGCCCGGTACGAGAGCGATCCTCCGCCTTGCGATGCACCGCACCAGACCCCGCGGGCCCCGCCCTGCGGGCGCACGGCGCTACTTCGAAGACACGACCTAGCGCCGGCGCTCCGCCCCGCTGCCGCGCGTCGCGTGCGCCAGGAGACCGGCGACGATCTCCGGTCCGCGCAGCGTCAGTACGGACTCCGGGTGGAACTGCACCCCCGCGAAGCCCGGTCCCCGCAGCGCGTGCACCTCACCCGCGCCGTCCCGGCTCACCTCGATGCCCCGCGCCCCCAGCTCCGCCGCCCGCGCGTCGTCGCAGCGGGCCGTGAAGCTGTTGTAGAAGCCGACGGTCTCGGTCCGGCCGAAGAGTTCGATCCGGGTCTGCGCGCCCTGGTACGGCAGCCGCTTGCGCGCCGTGGTGAGACCCAGCTCCGCCGCGATCAGTTCGTTGCCGAGGCAGACGCCCAGCAGGCCGTCCCGGTGCTCACGCAGCAGTACGGAGGTCAGCGCCCGCAGCGTACGCATCCGGGGATCGCCGGCGTCCGACGGATCGCCCGGCCCCGGGCCGAGCACCACCGGCCCCAGGTGCGCGAGCACCGCCTCCTCACCCAGGCCCGGCTCGTCGTACCGCCGTACCGTCACCTCCAGGCCGGCGGACCGCAGCAGGTGCGCGAGCATCGCCGTGAAGGTGTCCTCGCTGTCGATGACCAGCGCGTGGCCCGACAGCGACGCGGACCGCTCCCCCATCTTCAGCCAGAACGGCGCCAGATGGGCGCGCCGCGAGTCCAGCGCGGCCCGGACCCGCGGGTCGTCGGCGAGCACCCTCCGTACGGAGGCGCCGCCCGGCCGCCCGGCGCGCACGCCCAGCGCCGTGAGTACCCCAGCGGCCTTGGCGTGGGTCTCGGCGACCTCGCCCGCCGGGTCGGAGTGCCGTACGAGCGTCGCCCCCACCGGCACCCGCAGCCCCCCGTCGGCATCGATGTCGGCCGTCCGGATCAGGATGGGGGAGTCGAGGGTCTGCGCCCCGCCCGCGTCCCGGCCGACGAGGGCCAGTGCGCCCGCGTAGTAGCCGCGCCCGGTACCGTCCCGCCCCAGCGGCTCGTGGCGCGCGATGACGCGGCAGGCGTTCTGCACCGGCGATCCCGTGACGGTCGCGGCGAACATCGTCTCCCGCAGCACGTCGCGGACGTCGAGCGAGCTGCGCCCGCGCAACTCGTACTCCGTGTGCGCGAGATGGGCCATCTCCTTGAGCCGGGGGCCGATCACCACCCCGCCCATGTCACCGACGGTGCACATCATCTTGAGTTCCTCGTCGACGACCATCGACAGCTCGTCGGTCTCCTTGCGGTCGCCGAGGAATTCGAGCAGCGCCTCGGTGGTCGGCCCCTCGGGCGGATAGCGGAACGTGCCGCTGATGGGATTCATCACGACGGTGCCGCCGCTCATCCGCACATGCACCTCGGGGCTGGCCCCGACCAGGGTCCGCTCCCCGGTGTGCACCACATACGTCCAGTACGCGCCCCGCTCGCCGGCCAGCAGCCGCCGGAAGAGCGCCAGCGCGTCGGCGCGCCCGAAGCCGGGGATCCGGCCCTCGAAGGTCCGCCGGATGACGAAGTTGGCGCCCTCGCCGCGCCCGATCTCGTCCTCGACGACACGCCGGACGATGTCCGCGTACCGCTCGTCGTCGATGTCGAAGGCGCCGTCCTCGACCCGGACCCGGTGCGCGGGCAGATGTGTGAGGACGTCGGCGAGCGGCAGCTCGTACGTCTCGTCGGCGACCAGCACCGACAAGGGCGTGCCGTCGTCGTGCGCCTCGAAGCCGCGCTCCCGGATCTGCCGGAACGGCACCAGGGCGAGCGAAGGGCGCTCGTCGTCGGCCGGGATGTCGGCCAGCCGTGTCGCCTCGCGCACGTCGCCGACGAGCAGTTCCACGGTGTCGTGGTCCCGCCCCGGCGTCCGGCGGCGCAGCAGGGCGAACGGCGGGCCGTCCTCGTCGAGGAGTCTCGCCAGGAGCCTGCTGGTCTCTGTCTTCCGCATGCGGGGTGTGTTCCTTCCGGAGGAGAGGGAGGAACGGCCCCGATTCCCGGTCCGTGCCGGCCGACAGGCCGGGAAACACGGAAGGCCGCCCCTCGGGCGGCCTTGCGATTCGGTGTTGCGCGCGTGAATCAGCGGACCGCCGGATGTGCGGTCCACCACCAAGCCTGGTTCAGCTGCGTCAACATGTCGCGGAGCATAACCGACCTCTCCCGCCCGTGAAACGACCGTGGACAGGCGTCTCAACCACTGAGAGAGGGCATGGACGGCTGCCGGGACCCCGTAATGTTGTCCGCGTGACCGTGAACGCTGACACCCGAGCACCCGCCGTGCAGGCGACCTGGCGAGACCTCCCCGCGGCGCAGCAGCCCGAGTATCCCGATGCCGAGGCCCTGCGCGCTGCCGTCGCGGAGCTCGAAAGCTATCCGCCGCTCGTCTTCGCGGGCGAGTGCGACCAGATGCGCGCCCGGATGGCGGCCGTCGCCAAGGGCGAGGCGTTCCTGCTCCAGGGCGGCGACTGCGCCGAGGCCTTCGACGGCGTGTCCGCCGAACAGATCCGCAGCAAGCTCAAGACCCTGCTCCAGATGGGCGCGGTCCTCACCTACGCGGCGTCGGTGCCGGTGGTGAAGGTGGGCAGGATCGCCGGCCAGTACTCGAAGCCGCGTTCCAAGCCCACCGAGACGCGTGACGGCGTGACGCTGCCCACCTACCGTGGCGACTCCGTCAACGGCTTCGCCTTCACCGAGGCGGCCAGGACCCCGGACCCCGAGCGTCTGAAGCGGATGTACCACGCGTCCGCCGCGACGCTCAACCTGGTGCGCGCCTTCACCACCGGTGGTTACGCGGACCTGCGCCAGGTGCACGCCTGGAACCAGGACTTCGTCAAGTCGTCCCCGTCCGGCCAGCGTTACGAGCGGCTCGCCCGCGAGATCGACAACGCGCTGAACTTCATGAAGGCGGCGGGCACCGACCCGGCGGAGTTCCGTACGGTCGAGTTCTTCTCCTCGCACGAGGCGCTGCTCCTCGACTACGAGTCGGCGCTGACCCGCGTCGACTCGCGCACCGGCAAGCTGTACGACGTCTCCGGGCACATGGTCTGGATCGGCGAGCGCACCCGTCAACTCGACGGCGCGCACATCGAGTTCGCCTCGAAGATCGCCAACCCGATCGGCATCAAGCTCGGCCCGACGACGACGGTCGACGACGCGCTCAGCTACATCGACCGGCTCGACCCCGAGCGTGAGCCCGGCCGGCTGACCTTCATCGTCCGTATGGGCGCAGACAAGGTCAGGGACAAGCTCCCCGAGCTGGTCGAGAAGGTCACCGCGTCCGGCGCGACCGTGGCGTGGGTGACCGACCCGATGCACGGCAACACCTTCGAGGCGGCGTCCGGCCACAAGACCCGCCGGTTCGACGACGTGCTCGACGAGGTCAAGGGCTTCTTCGAGGTCCACAAGGCTCTCGGCACGCACCCGGGCGGCATCCATGTCGAACTGACCGGTGAGGACGTCACCGAGTGTGTGGGCGGCGGCGACGAGATCTTCGTCGACGACCTGCACCAGCGGTACGAGACGGCCTGCGACCCCCGGCTCAACCGCAGCCAGTCGCTCGATCTGGCCTTCCTGGTCGCGGAGATGTACCGGGCGCAGTAGGGCCTGGTGGCAGCCGCGGCGAGGGCGCGGAGCAGTACGCACGGTGGGGCGCGGATCGCGATGTGATCCGCGCCCCATCCACGTACGGGGGGCTGCCGTGTGCAGCGGAGGGCAGGTAAGGTTAGGTTTGCCTCACCGTTCCGAACGGGGCGGCGCCAGCCAACGATCCCGCCGGGAGGTGAACCGCGTGTACGTCTGCTCGTGCTTCGGCATCACCGAGAAGCAGGTCCGGGAACACGCGGACGCGGGTGCGTGCACCCCCCGCCAGATCGCCTCGGCCTCGAAGGCCGGCACGGACTGCGGTTCGTGCGTACGCAGCATCCAGTCGATCCTCGGCCGTGGCGGCTGCCCGCGCCGTGAGCCGCGGGGGACGGCGGCCGTGGAGACCACGCTCGCGGAGACGGCGCTCGCGCGGTCGTCCGTCGTACAGGCGGCTGCCGCGCAATCGGCAGTCGTACGGGCGGTGGCCGCGTCCACGGGCCGGGAAGCCGCCTGACGCGACGGCCCGCCGAGGCCCGTCAGCTGTCCGGCTGCTCGATCAGCTGGGCGATGTACAGCGCCTCGCCGAGCTTCTCGACCAGATCGAGCTGGGTGTCGAGATAGTCGATGTGGTGCTCCTCGTCCTTGAGGATCGACTCGAAGATCTTCGCGGAGGTGATGTCGCCCTTGGCGCGCATCACGTCGACCCCGCGCCGCAGCCGGTCGATCGCCTCCACCTCGATCTGCCGGTCGGCGTTGAACATCTCGGTGACGGTCTGGCCGACACGTACATGGAAAAGCCGCTGATAATTCGGCAGACCGTCCAGGAAGAGAATCCGGTCGGTCAGGATCTCCGCGTGCTTCATTTCGTCGAACGACTCGGCCCGTGTGTACTTCGCGAGCTTCGTCCAGCCGAAGTTCTCCTGCATTTTCGCATGCAGGAAGTACTGGTTGATCGCGGTCAATTCAGCGGTCAGCTGCTCATTGAGGAACTCGATGACCTCGGGGTCGCCCTGCATCGCAGAGGCTCCTTCCACACGGGGACTGGCCAGGATGCGCGCATCCTCGCACCGCGCCAGAAGGGCGTCCAGTAAGGCCCTACTTAGTAGCACTTGCCGGAATCGGGCCGTACCTGGTCATGACCACCCTTCGAGGTCTGTCACCATGGAAGGCATGGGTCAGCCGGAAAGCCGGGAAGAGCGGGAGTCGGCGCAGTCCGGGCTCCCACCGGGGCAGCGGCTCCAACGGGGCTGGCCGGTCACCCATTACGGGCCCGTACCCAAGTTCAAGCCGGACCGCTGGGAGTTCCGGATCTTCGGCGCCACGGCCGACGGCGACAAGCGCTGCTGGAATCACGAGGAGTTCTCGGCGCTGCCGTTCTCGACAGTCGTCGCCGATCTGCATTGCGTGACAAAATTCAGCATGCTCGGGGCCGAATGGGGCGGTGTACTCGCCCGGACGCTCCTGGAACTGGCTCCGCCGGCGCCGAGCGTCACCCATGTCATGATCTGGGCCGAGTACGGCTACAGCGCCAATGTCCGTCTCGACGACTTCACATCGGAACGGTCCATCTTCGCCACGCACAAAGGCGGCGAACTCCTCACCGCCGAACACGGATTTCCGCTGCGGCTCGTCCTGCCGCATCTCTACGCGTGGAAGGGCCCGAAATGGGTCCGGGGCGTGGAATACATGACCGCCGACCGCCGCGGCTTCTGGGAGGAGCGCGGCTATCACAACATCGGCGATCCCTGGGGCGAGCAGCGCTACTCCTACCAGGAAGGCCCCGGGGACGGCCCGGAGCTGTAGAGGCTGCTCCCGGCCTCCCGGCCTCTAGACCTGTCGGCCGGTCGCCCTAAGCCCGTCCGTCCTCGCGCAGCCTCTTCAGCAGGGCCACGTCCGCCGCGTGTCCTTCCTTGCCGCCGGGCGTCTCGATCACCAGCGGCACACCCTCGGTCGCCGGATGCGAGAACAGCGCCCGGAACGGGGCCTCGCCGATATGACCCGCGCCGACGTTCACATGGCGGTCCTTACGGGCCCCCGACACGTCCTTGGAGTCGTTGGCGTGGATCAGCCGCAGCCTCCCCGGACCCACCGTCTCCACCAGCTCGTCCAGCATCCGGTGTGTCCCGCCGGGCGCGGCCAGATCGTGGCCCGCCGCGAAGATGTGGCAGGTGTCGAGACAGATGCCGAGCCCGGGATGCGAGTCGAGCGCGTCGAAGTACGGACCGAAGTCCTCCGCGAGCGAGCAGAGCGAGGAGCCCTGCCCCGCGGTCGACTCCAGCAGCAGATACGGGTCGTCGTCGTGTGTCAGCTCGTCGAGGAGCGGCAGCATCCGCTCCCGTACCTGCGCCAGCGCCACCTCGCGCGGACGCCCGCCGGTCGCCGAACCGGTGTGCACGACGACGCCCGGGGCGCCGATCTCCCGGCCACGGCGGAGACTGTGCCGCAGCGAGTCCACGGACCTCTCGGCCGTCTCCGGCGTGTGGGAGCCGAAGTTGATCAGATACGGCGCGTGGATGTACGCCGACAACCCCTCGGCGGCGCACTCCGTGCGGAACCGCTCGTCCTGCGCCGGATTCCCGGCCGGTGTCGCCCAGCCGCGTGGATTGGCGACGAAGACCTGGACGGTCTCGGCGCCGATGTCACGCGCCCAGGCCAGCCCCACACGGGCGAGGCCGCCCGCCACCGGAACATGGCCGCCGACGGGATTGCGCGGGCGCTCGGGGAGCGTCAAGCCTCAGATTCCCTTGGTCGTGATGGTGATGGTGCTGCTCTCGGCGGCCTTGTCGCCGCCGCCGACGGACTGCTTCGACACGGTGTCGTCCAGGAACGGGAAGCTCCGGTCGACCTTCACCTCGAAGCCCGCCTCCGTCAGCTCGGTCCTGGCGTCGTCTATCGACTTCCCCGTGACGTCCGGGACGGCGATCATGCGCGGGCCCTTGGAGACGGTCAGCGTGACGGTGTCGCCGCGGGCGAGCTTGCTGCCTTCCTTCACCGACTGCTCGGCCACCGCCCCCGCGTCCTCGGGTGAGTTGATCCGCTCGGCCGCGATCCTCACGTCGAGCCCCGCGTCTTCGAGCGAGGCGGTCGCCTCCTCCTCGGACCGACCGGTCACGTCGGGCATGTGGACCGGCCTGCCCTTGCTGACGACCAGCGCCACCCCGGCGTCGGGGCGCAGCTCCGAACCCGCCTTCGGCTGGGAGCGGATGATGTCGCCCTGGCCGGTCTCCTCGTCGAAGGACCGGGTGATGACGCCGGGCGCGAGGCCGACCTTCCTCAGCGCGTCCTTGGCGTCGGCCAGCGACTCGCCGGCCAGGTCGGGGACCCGCACGATCTCCGGGCCGCGTGAGATGACGACGGTCACCGAACCGTTGCCCCGTATCCGCGAGCGGGGCTCGGGGTCGGTGCGCATGACCGTGCCGCGCTCGAACGTCTCGCTGAAGTCCTTCTCCACCTTCGCGTCCAGTCCGGCGTCGCCCAGGCGCTTCTTCGCGACCTGCTCGGTCTGCCCGAGGAGCGAGGGGACGCGGGTGAACTGCCCCGAGTTGATGTACCAGACGCCGACGCCCACACCGAGCACCAGCAGCGCGGCCACCAGGATCGCGAGAACGCCTCTGCGGGGTCGGTGGCCACCGACCCCGCCCCGGCGCCGCGCGGGCGGCTGATGGGGAGGAGCGGGCGGTCCCGGTGGCACCGTGAGCCGGCTGGTGCGGCGGACGCCGTCTCCTGGGGAGGCGGCCGACGGGCCGGGCGCGTCGGATCCGTCGGAGACCGCCTGGGGGCGGAGGCGCGGAATCACGCTCGTACGGTCGTCGGAGCCGTCCCCGAGGCGGTTGGCGGAGGCGTCGTGCGAGGCGGGGGACGCGTCGCGGGAGCGCCCGGCCCCGCTGCCCGTCGCGCCGCCGGCAGCCGCGCCCGCCCCGCCCCGCGGCACGGCGCCGCCCGTCGTGGCCTGCGGCGGGATCGCGTCCAGCTGCGCGTCGTCGAGTGCGGCGCGCGTCCGGCGGGTCAGCGCGAGGAGCGCCACCGCGTCCTCGGGCCGGATCTCCGGATCGCGGGCGGTGGCCGCCGCGACCAGTTCGTCCAGCTCGATCGCCATACCGGGCACGGCGGCGGACGGCGCGGGCACGTCCTCGTTCAGATGGAGGTAGAGCACCTGCGCGGGAGTGTCGCCCCCGTGCGGCTTGGCGCCGGTCAGCATCTCGTGCAGGACGACACCGCACGCGTACACGTCGACGCGGGTGTCGGAGGTGCCGTACTCGATCTGCTCCGGTGCCAGGTAGGAGACCGTGCCGAGGATCGTGCCCGTGGTGTTCGTGACCGAACCGACGGCCCGTACGAGACCGAAGTCGGCGACCTTCACCCGGCCGTCGTCCCCTATCAGCACGTTCTCCGGCTTGATGTCCCGGTGGATGAAACCGGCCCGGTGGGCCGCGCCCAGCGCGGCCAGCATCGGCTCCAGGATGTCGAGCGCGGCACGCGGCTGGAGGGCGCCGCGCTCGCGCAGCACGTCCCGCAGCGTGCAGCCCTCGACGTACTCCATCGCCAGATAGACGTACGCGCCCTCGGCGCCCTGGTCGAAGACCCCGACCACGTTCGGGTGCGCCAGCCGCGCCACGGACTTGGCCTCGCGGATGAAGCGCTCCACGAAGACGGCGTCGGTCGCCAGGGCCGGGTGCATCACCTTCAGGGCCAGGACCCGGTCGAGCCGGGTGTCGACAGCCCGGTAGACCGTGGCCATGCCGCCGACGGCGATACGCGCGTCGACACGGTAACGGCCGTCGAGCACCTGCCCGACGAGAGGGTCCTTGAGCGTCGTATCCACCCGCCCGAGTCTACGAGCCACCGCCGACACTCCCGCAGCCCCGGGTCGGTCCTGACACGCCACTGGGGCCGTCCTGTGACAGCGCACACACCGCATCGCGGCAATCGGCCGCCGGCCCCGGGCCGCCGTCAGAACGCCGGCCGCTCCGGATCCAGCCTCGCCAGCCCCTCCGTGGGAGACGAGGCCTCGGCGAAGTGCCGGCGCGGGATGCGGCCCGCGCGGTGGGCCAGCCGGCCCGCCTCGACCGCGTGCCGCATCGCCTCGGCCATCAGGACGGGCTCCCGGGCGCGCGTGACCGCCGACGCCAGCATGACGGCCGCGCAGCCCAGCTCCATGGCGAGCGCGGCGTCCGACGCCGTACCGGCCCCCGCGTCCAGGATGACCGGCACGCGCGCGTGGTCGGTGATCAGCTGGAAGTTGTGCGGGTTGCGGATGCCCAGACCCGACCCGATCGGGGAGCCGAGCGGCATGATCGCCGCGCAGCCCACGTCCTCCAGCTTCCTGGCGAGCACCGGATCGTCGTTCGTGTACGGCAGGACGGTGAAGCCGTCGTCCACCAACGTCTCGGCGGCGTCGAGCAGTTCGATCGGGTCCGGCAGCAACGTCCGCTCGTCGGCCACCACTTCGAGCTTGATCCAGTCGGTGCCCAGCGCCTCGCGCGCGAGACGGGCGGTGAGGACGGCCTCGCCCGCGGTGAAACAGCCCGCCGTGTTCGGCAGGACCCGGATGCCCAGCCGGTCGAGCACGGACAGGACGGAGCCGTGCACGGTGGGGTCCAGCCGGCGCATGGCGACGGTGGTGAGTTCGGTGCCCGACGCGGTCAGGGACCTTTCCAGTACGTCGAGGCTGGGCGCGCCGCCCGTACCCATGATGAGGCGGGAATCGAGGACGGAGTCGCCGATGACGAGCCGGTCGTCGGACATCGGGCTCAGCCTCCTTGGACTGCGGTGAGGACTTCGACCCGGTCGCCGTCGGACAGGGGGGTGGCCGACCAGCGCCCGCGCGGCACGACGGTCTCGTTGAGCGCGGCGGCGACGCCCGACGGGGCGGGGGTGAGGGTCGCGACGAGGACGTCGAGGGTGACGGGGCCGGTGAGGACGCGGGCCTGTCCGTTCACCGAGACGGTGACGGAGCCCTTCGCGGACGAAGACGCGGTGTCGGTCATGCGTGCTGCTCCTGACCTGCGGAGACGGCGGGGGAGAAGGCCGGCGAGGGGCCGGGCACGAAGACGGGGGAGAAGCGGCCCGGTGTGAAGGGCCGTGCGTCGTCGGGCAGTTCGCCCGTCGTGAGCACGGTCGCCATCACCTGCCCGGTGACGGGCGTCAGGAGCACCCCGTTGCGGTGGTGCCCGGTCGCCAGATGAAGGCCCGGCAGGGCGGTCGGCCCGAGCAGCGGGGCATTGTCCGGCGAGGTCGGCCGCAGCCCGGCGCGGGTCTCGGTGAGCGGCAGTTCGGTGATGCCGGGAAGGAGTTCGTGGGCGTCGCGCAGCAGCCCGTACACCCCACCCGCCGTCACCGTCGTGTCCCAGCCGAGCTCCTCGCTGGTGGCGCCCACGACCAGCTCGCCGTTCTCGCGCGGCACGAGATAGATGTGGCTGCCGCGCACCTCGGCCCGCAGCGTCCGGGACAGGAACGGCGCGTACGGGCGTGGCACCGTCAGCCGCAGGACCTGGCCCTTCACGGGGCGCACCGGCGGCAGGACGTCGTCCGGCACACCCGCCAGCCGGCCGCTGAGGCTGCCCCCGGCGATGACGACCTGGCCGGCGCCGAGTTCGGTGCCGGCGCCGTCGGTGACCCCGGCGGCCCGGTCACGGACCACCCGCAGGCGTTCGGCCCAGGCCCGGTGGAAGACCACCCCCGCCCGCTCGCAGGCCGTCACCAGGGCGGCGGCGAGCCTGCGCGGGTCGATCTGGTGGTCGCCGTCGACCCGCAGACCGCCGCGTACGCCCGGAGCGAGCATCGGCTCCAGCCGCCGGCACTCGCGGCCGGTGAGCCATTCGGACTCCAGACCCGACCGCCTCTGGAGGGCGTGGAGTTCACGCAACTGCGCCCGGTCGTCGGTGTCGAGGGCGACCGCGAGCGTGCCGCAGGCGCGGTAGCCGGTGTCCTGGCCGGAGACCGACTCCAGCTCGGCGACGAAGTCGGGGTAGAGCCGCGCGGAGGCGATGTTCAGCCCCAGCAGGGTCTGTTCGCCGTGGTCCAGTTCGCTGACGGCGGCGAGCATTCCGGCGGCGACCCGGGCCGCGCCGCCGCCCGGCTCCGGATCGACGACGGTGACGCCGAGTCCGCGCTGCGCCGCCCGCCAGGCGGTGACGAGGCCGATGATCCCGCCCCCGATGACGAGGACGTCCGTATGAGATGACCGCATGGGCGTCCAGCTCCTCCCTTCGCCGGCATGACCCGGATCAGGTTCGTACGGTCGGAGGCCGCGTCAGCCTCCCTCTCAGCCCGCTGCGTCCGGGCTCCCGCGAGGTGTGAAGTCTCTTGTTCGCTACTGCCGATAAGCACTTCTCGGCTCAGGGTAACCCCCGGTCCCCGCGCCCTGTAAGGGAGTCGTCGCCCCGGCCGGGTCCTTAAGGTGATCGGGTGAGCGAGCAGCGGAAACAGACGGACGAGCGGCGCGTTGTCGTCGTCGGCGCGGGCATGGCGGGTGTGCAGACCGCCGTGGCACTGCGCGAACGGGGCCACGACGGCCCCGTCACCCTCATCGGCGCCGAACGGCACCGGCCCTACGACCGGCCCCCGCTCTCGAAGGCCGTCCTCCTGGGGACGGCGGAGAGTTCGGCCTTCGACGTGGACTTCGAAGCCCTCTCCGTGGAACTGCGGCTGGGTCTCGAAGTGACCGGCGTGCGCCCCGGGGACCAGGAGCTGGACACGGAGGCGGGGCCGGTTCCGTACGACGTCCTGGTCATCGCCACCGGCGCCGAGCCGCTCACGCTGCCGGGCACGGAAGGCGTGCCCGGTGTCCACCTGCTGCGCACCCTGGACGACGCCGCGCGGCTGCGCCCCGTCCTGGACCGAAAGCGGCACATCGTCGTGGTCGGCGCGGGCTGGATCGGCGCCGAGTTCACCACCGCGGCCAGGGAGGCCGACTGCGCGGTGACCGTCGTCGAGGCCACGGGCCGCCCCCTCGCCGGCGCCCTGCCCACCGAGGTCGCCACTCCGATGGCGCACTGGTACGCGGAGAGCGGCGCCGAACTCCTCACCCACGCGCGCGTGGCGGCCGTCGAGCCCGGCACCGTGGTCCTCGCCGACGGCCGTGAGCTGGTGGCGGACGCGGTGGTCGTGGGCATCGGCGCCAGACCCGCCACGGCCTGGCTGACGGGCTCCGGCATCGCGACCGACCCCGAGGGCGCCGTCACGGCCGACGACCGGCTGCGCACCTCGGTGCCCGGTGTGTACGCGGTCGGGGACTGCGCCTCGTTCCCCTCGGCCCGCTACGGCGAGCGGCTGATGGTGCACCACTGGGACAACGCGCTCCAGGGGCCGCGTACGGTCGCCGCCGACATCGTGGGGGAGTCGCACGAGCCGTACGACCCGGTCCCGTACTTCTGGTCCGAGCAGTTCGGCCGCTTCGTGCAGTACGCGGGCCACCACGCGCGGGCCGACAACCTGCTGTGGCGCGGCGACCCGGCGAGCGCCGCCTGGTCGGCCCTCTGGCTGCGTGACGGGGCGCTCGTGGCGCTGCTGGCCGTCGGCAGGCCGCGCGATCTGGCGCAGGGGCGCAAACTCGTCGCGGCGGGCGCGCGGATCGACACGGAGCGTGCTGCCGACCCCGCCGTACCACTCAAACTGACGACCCTCTGACCCGGCTCGGCTTCCGACTGTCAGTCCGGGATGGCAGGCTTGTCCTGTGACTGAGATTGACGCAAAGATCGATGCTCTCGTCCCTGCCTGGCTCCACCTGCCCGATATCGCCGAAATGCTCGATATCGAGGTGACGCGTGTACGCCAGCTCGTGAAGGAAGGCACGCTGATCGCCGTGCGCCGCGGTGAGAACCGCGCGCTCCAGGTGCCGGCCGCCTTCATCGACGGCAACAAGGTGGTCAAGGGCCTCGCGGGGACCTTGACGCTCCTGAGGGACGACAGCTTCACCGACGAAGAGATGCTCGAGTGGCTCTTCACTCCCGACCCGTCCCTGCCGGGCACGCCCGCGCAGGCCCTCAGCGAGAATCGCGGTACGGAGGTGAAGCGCCGCGCGCAGGCGCTCGCCGTCTAGAGACCACCACCGGCCGTGCGCGGGCCGGGCCGCCCGGCCCGAGCACGGCCGTCCCAAGACCCTGATCCGACAGATACAGATCTCGATCCGACGGGGGAGACCCGCATGCCCGCAGCGCCCGGTGCGCCCAGCGCACTCGATCTGCTGTCCGACGCCCGGCTCTATCTGTGCACGGACGCGCGGAAGCGGCAGGGGGATCTCCCCGAATTCCTGGACGCCGTCCTCACCTCCGGTGTGGACATCGTGCAGCTGCGTGACAAGGGCCTGGAGGCGGCCGAGGAGCTGGACCACCTCCAGGTCTTCGCCGACGCCTGCCGGCGCCACGGCAAGCTCCTCGCGGTGAACGACCGGGCCGACGTGGCGCACGCCATCGGCGCGGACGTCCTGCACCTGGGCCAGGGCGACCTGCCCGTCTCCGCCGCCCGCGCCATCCTCGGTACGGACCTGCTGATCGGCCGCTCCACACACTCCGAGGCCGAGGCGATGGCGGCGGCCGGCGAGCCCGGCGTGGACTATTTCTGCACGGGGCCCTGCTGGCCCACCCCCACCAAACCCGGCCGGCACGCCCCGGGGCTCGACCTCGTGCGGTACGCCGCGTCGCTGGCCACCCGGCGCCCGTGGTTCGCGATCGGCGGGATCGACGCGGGCAATCTCGACGAGGTGCTGGACGCCGGGGCCCGCCGGGTCGTGGTCGTACGGGCCCTCACCGAGGCGGACGATCCGGCCATGGCGGCGGTCGGCCTCGCCAAGCGCGTCCGCGACCGGGTCGCCTGACACCCCGGTCGCCCTCCGGCCCCGGGTTCCGTACCGCCCGGGGGATGGGCGGAGATCGTGTGAAACGAACAAATCCGGCTGCTCTGGTTGGGTGATCGCCGCACCCTCGATAACCTTTCGGTATGGCCCTCGGTGCAGCTTCGATCAGGACGGATCACGCCCGTGCGGTGCGCGACCTGCTCGCGACCGGCGAGTTGTCGTATTCGTTCGAATTCTGGGCGCCCAAGACGGAGAAGGGCGAGCGGAACCTCTGGAACGCGCTGCGCCGGATCGAGGCCGTCGCCCCGAACTTCGTCTCGGTGACCTACGGCGCGGGCGGCTCCACCCGCGCGGGCACGGTCAGGGCGACCCAGCGCATCGCCTCCGACACCACGCTCGTGCCGGTCGCCCACCTCACCGCCGTGAACCACTCGGTGGCCGAGCTGCGCAACATGATCGGCCAGTACGCGGACGCCGGGATCAGGAACATCCTCGCCGTGCGCGGAGACCCGCCCGGCGACCCGAGGGGCGAGTGGGCCAAGCACCCCGAGGGGGTGGAGTACGCGGCCGACCTGGTCCGTCTGATCAAGGAGTCCGGCGACTTCTGCGTCGGCGTCGCGGCCTTCCCCGAGATGCACCCGCGCTCCACCGACTGGGAGAGCGACATCCGGCACTTCGTGGCCAAGTGCCGCGCGGGCGCCGACTACGCGATCACCCAGATGTTCTTCGACCCCGAGGACTATCTGCGGCTGCGCGACAAGGTGTCGGCCGCCGGCTGCGACACCCCGATCATCCCGGAGGTCATGCCGATCACCAACGTCCGGCAGCTGGAGCGCTTCTCGCAGCTCAGCAACGCGGTCCTGCCCCCGGCGTTGAAAGAACGGATCCTCTCCGTCGAGGACGATCCCGCCGCTGTACGCTCCATCGGTATCGAGTACGCGACCGAGTTCTGCGCGACGCTGCGCGCGGAGGGTGTCCCCGGACTCCACTTCATTACACTCAACAACTCCACGGCGACGCTCGAAATTTACAAGAATCTCGGACTGCACGAGCAGTCGTGACCGGTCGTTCCCGCCCTGGCTCGGGGCGGTGACCGAAGGAGAGGGGCGGGCATGGGCTGGACGGTCCTCTACATCGCGTTCGGCATCGTCGCGCTGTGGCTGCTGGGCGAGGTACTGCTCCAGTACAAGGCGCGGCTCCGTTGGCGACTCCTCGCCTTCACGGGTTTCGTCGGCGTGGTGCTGGGTGTCCTGCTCGCCTCCGTCCCGGTCATCGCGGTCGGCGCGATCGCGTTCGCGATCGGCCAGACCTATGTGACGCTGTCGTTCCGGCGCGGCTTCTCCACCGGCTGGGCGATCGGCGGCAGTCCCGGCGCGAGCCGGCGGCGCAGGGCCGGCGCCGGTGAGGCCGAGACCCGCGAACCGAGCCTGGAAGTCTCGGACTTGGAGTACCAGCCCGTCGCCGTTCCCGAGGGCCCCGCGGGGCCCGTCCCCGACGAGCCTCCGTACGCCGCGTCCGTCTACGAGCCGGAGCCGATGCCCGACGAGACCGGGCAGTACGGCGTGTACAGCGACGCCGCCTACCAGGCGACCCAGTACGGCAACTACGACCCGTACGCCGGTTACGACACGCCCGCGGGCCAGGACGCCTACGCGGGCCAGGACGCCTACGCGGGCCAGGACCAGGTTCAGGACCAGCACGCCTACGGCACGACGGACGCCTACGGCACGACCGACGGCTACGGTGCCACGGACCCCTACGCGAGCCAGGGCCAGGACGTGTACGGCGGGCAGGACGGGTACGCCGGCCAACAGGACTCGTACGCGGGGCAGAACGGCCAGAACGGCCAGGGCGGCCAGTACGACTACGGCACCGGCCAGCAGCAGTACGCCGCCTACACCGACCCGTACAGCGGCGCGACCACCGACGGTGACTCCTACGGCTCGTACGACGGTTACGGCGGTCGGCAGCAGTACGCGGACCCCTACGGCGACCCGAACGCTCAGACCGGCGCTCAGACCGACGGTCAGAACGACGGTCAGAACGACGGTCAGAACGGCCGGCAGGCTTACGGCGCGGACACGCCCCCCGGCGGAGTCTGGGTCCCGCAGCAGCGCGAGGGCGAGAACGTCCCCCCGATGCCGCAGCAGGAGCCCCAGCAGTACGGCTACGACCCCAACTACGACGAGCAGCAGTACCGTTACTGACGACGGCCGACGGCCGCTCAACTCCCGCCACGTGTTCGCGAGTTCGCGGAACCGCCCCGTGACTCAGCGCGAGCCGCGGAAGCCCGTCCCCTCGACGATCAGCCCGGCGACCAGCGCCCCGGACATCCCCGCGTGCGCCAGTCCACCGCCCGGGTGCGCCTCGCCGCCGACGAGATGGAGACCGGGCAGCCGCGTGGTGTTCGCCGGACGCAGCAGCCTGCCCTCGGCACCCGCCAGCGACGGCGCGGGCACCGAACCGCCCCGCGCCCCGGTCCTGGCCGCCGTGTCGGCCGGCGTACGGATCTCCCGCCAGCGCAGCCGCTCCCGCAGCCCGGGCACGGCGGCGCCGGCCGCCTCCACCAGCACATCGGCGTAGCGCTCACGCAGTCCGGGGTCCGTCCAGTCCACCGGACCGTGCGGTGCGACGGTCGCCGTGACGGTGACCGCCTCGTGCCCGTCGTCCGGACGCGTCGTCGGGTCGTCGGGCCGCAGCACCGTGACCGTGGGCCGCTCCGCCGTCCGCCCCGAGAACACCGCGCCGGCCTCGTCGCCGCGGGCGGGGGAGTGGACCACCGTACGGTGCGCCGTGCCGTCCGGCCTGCCGCCACGGAGGGCCAGCAGCACCGTGAACCTGCCGGGGACCGACGGCGTCCCGACCCCGGCGCTCCCGCCCCCGGGCCGTACGTCGCCGTCCCCCCACAGTTCCTCGCCCACGAGGGCGGCGGGAGCCGTGCCCGCCACCACATGGTCGGCCTCGACCGCCGTGGGGGCGTCGCCGGACGGCCCCGGCGCCAGCTCGACACCGGCCGCGCGGCCGTCCTTCTCGACGATCCGGGTCACGTCGGCGTGGAAGACGAACTCCACCCTGCGCGCCAGGCACCGCTCGTACACCGCGTGCGCCAGCGCCCGCATCCCGCCCCGTACGTACCAGCTGCCGAAGGTCTGCTCCATGTAGGGCAGCAGCGCCGCGCCCGCCGGGGTGTGCCGCGGATCGAGTCCGTACGACAGCGTGTACCCCTCGAACAGCGCGGCGAGCCGGGGATCGCCCAGCTCCTGGGCGCCCACCTCGGCCACGGTGCCCGCCAGCCGGGGCCCGCGCAGCAGCCTCCGCTGCCGGACGGCCGGATACGGATCACGCCCCAGTACCTGCCAGTCGTCGCGCAGCGGCTCCTCCAACAGAGGCCGCCGCGACCGGTCCCAGGCGTCCCGCGCCCGGCCGAGGAAGTCGCCCCACCGCTCGCCCGCGCCGCCGCCCAGCGCGGCGTCCAGGGCCGCGACGACACCGGCGCGCGACGCGTTGGGCAGGGACACATCCGTGCCGTCGGGGAAGACATGCCTGCTCGCCGGGTCGACCTGGGTCATCCGTACGCACTCTTCGAGCGGCTTCTTGCCGGTCTTGACGAACAGATCCCGGTAGACGGCGGGCAGATGCAGCAGCGCGGGACCCGTGTCGTACGCGAACCCGTCGCGCTCGAACCGGCCGAGGGCGCCGCCGTACGTCGCCGAGCGTTCGTACACCGTCACCCGGTGCCCCGCCACCCCCAGCCGGGCAGCCGCCGCCATCGCGCCCATCCCGGCGCCGATCACCGCAATCCGTGCCATGGGAGTGGACCTTAGCGGCCGGTTTTCCCGGTGCCGCGCCCGGGAGGCCCGACAGGGGGAGAACCGGACGGGCAGAACGAGGCCGGAGAGCACCAAGGCGGACAGAGCCCGGCCGGGGCGAACCCGGTCGGGGACGTCCGGCCGGGAAGCGTCCGGTCAGTCCGGCCACGTCACGGCGACGCGCCGCCTCGCGCGTCTCTCCGCCTTGCGCCGCCTGAAGTTCCGGATCTTCGAGGCCAGGAAAAGAACGACCACGATGCCGAGCAGCAGGAGGCCGCCCGCGATGATCGCCGCCGCCAGCGGGTGGAAGATCGCGAAGGTGATGATCCCGGCGACGCCCAGGTCCTCCGCGGTGCTGACGGCGATGTTGCTGAAGGGCTCCGGGGAGGTGTTGACCGCCATCCTCGTGCCGGCCTTCACCAGATGGCTCAGCAGGGCGGTCGATCCGCCGACCGCGCCCGCCGCGATCTCCGGGAGAGAACCGCTCTGCCCGGCGAGCAGGGCCGCGACCACCGCGCCCGACACCGGTCGGATCACCGTGTGCGCGGAGTCCCAGATCGAGTCGACGTACGGGATCTTGTCCGCCACCGCCTCGCAGACGAAGAGCACGCCGACGACGACCAGCACGTCGGTGCGCTGAAGCGACTCCGGGACCTCGTCGGTCATCCCCGTCGCGCCGAAGACGCCGAACAGCAGGATCACCGCGTAGGCGTTGATGCCGCTGGCCCAGCCACTGGTGAAGACAAGGGGGAGTACGGACACGGACGAGATCGTAGCCAGAGTGTGGGCCGGACGGGTGAGCTCCGCGACGGGGTCCTGAGTATCCGTACCTAGTACGTGAGATGAGTAGAGACGCGGATAGGCCCTCACCTGCGGAGACGGAAGAGTGAGGGGCACGGGAGGGGCGCGACGCCGAGACCGCCGGCACGGGGCGGCGGAACGGCGTGGCACCCCGACCGCCGGGTCCTGTCCGTCGGACAGGACCTACGGGGTGGGCCGTGCGCCGCTCCGGCCGGGCCCGGAGTGAGGAAGCCCGACCGGAGCGGCGCATTTTCCAGGTGCCGGCCTCCGCCGTCCGCTCCCGGCTCCCCCTCCGGCCCCGTTCCCGGTCTCCGCGTCAGCCTCCGGCGACCCGGCCGTGCAGCAGCAGCGAGAGCGCCGAGTGCACGTCGTCGAGCGACCGCTCGGGCTGGAACGCCTGCCAGTCCAGCGCCGCCACCAGCACCATTCCCACCAGCGCCGCGGCCGTCAGCGGAACGTCGATCTCACGGCTCAGCTCACCGCCGTCGATCCCCTCCCGGAGCACCCTCTCCACGACGGCGACGGCCTGCCGGCGCACCACCAGCAGCGTGGACTGCCACGCGCGGTTGGTGCGCCAGAGCTCGGCCACGTACAGCTGTGTGAAGGCCGGGTAGCGGTCGATGAAGGCGAGCCCCGCCCGGATCATGGCGTCCAGCGACTCGACGCTGCTCCCGTCGCGCTTCGCCGTCTCGTCGGCCGCGGCCTGGAGAGAGGCGGTCAGCAGGCCGACGCCGTGCCGCAGAAGCTCCTCGAACAGGTCGGTCTTGCTCTTGAAGTTGTAGTAGACCGTGCCCTTGGCGACTCCGGCGCGTTCGGCGATCTCGTCCACGGTCGTCGCCGAGAAGCCCTGTTCGGCGATGAGCGTCACCGCGGCCTCGTAGAGCTTCTGTCGGGTGGCCTGCCGGCGGGTGCTGCTCCTGTCCATGCGCCCGATTCTCACAGGTGTTGGGGTACGCGTCCGACTCACAGGCTCGATTCGGGATGGAGCCGGTCCAGCGTCCACACCTGCCTCCGGCGCGCGGAGACGGCAGTCAGCGCCAGCGCCCCCGCGGTGAACGCCGCGAGGACGGCGCAGCCCTGCCGCACCGGCCCGAGCCCGCCGCCCGTGATGAGGACGCGCAGCGACTCCACCACGTAACTCATCGGCAGGAAGGGGTGGACGGCGTTGAAGAAGCCGGGGCTCGTCCGTACGGGGTACGTGCCGCCCGCCGAGGTCAGCATCAGCATCAGCACGGCGAGGACGAGGATCCGGCCCGCCGCCCCGAGGCGGGCGTTCAGCCACCGCACGATGGCGGCGAAGCGGCAGGTGACCAGTGCCAGGAAGCCGACCGTACCGACGGCGCGGGTCATCTGGAGGCCGAGTCCCCAGTGCAGTACGGACATGAGAGCGCCGACCTGGAGCAGCCCGACGCCCACCACCGGGAGCCGGCCCGCGACGCTTCTCCGCTCCTGCGAACGACGCAAAAGCGCAGGTCAGGCCCGATTGTCAGTGGTGTGCCCCAGGATGGACACATACGGCCACAGAGCCGTCACAGAGACGACCAGGAGGTTCGTCATGGCCAGTTCCTACGCCGCAGCCGCACGCCGGCGAAGCACAGGCGGCCCTGCCCCCTCACTGACCGGCGCCACGACCGATGTCCACCCCGTCCTGAGGCGCGCGACCGCGCCGCCCGCCGCCCTCGATCTGCTCGCCCAGGCCCGTTCGGGGCTGGACGAGGCCGCCACTCTCGAAACACCCAACGAGCGCTATGCCACGGCCCATCTGGCGGCCCTGCGCACCGCGGCGGCGGTCCTCGCCGCCCGGGGCCGCCCCGAGCCCACGACCGGCCCGCGCCGCAGGCGCATAAGGAGCGCCTGGGAAGTGCTGCCCGAGATCGTGCCCGAGCTGTCCGAATGGAGCGCCCTCTTCGCCTCCGGCGCCACCCGCAGGGCGCGGGCCGAGGCCGGGATAGCGGGTGCGGCGAGCAGCCGTGACGCCGACGACCTGCTGCGCGACGTGGCCATGTTCCTACGCCTCGTGGAGCGGCTGCTCGTGCTCGAACCGGTACTGCCCCAGCCCCGCGCCGAACAGCCGGAGAAGGGCGGCGCCGCTGGGTGACGGGGACGGCCGACGGAGGCAATAGGCTGTGCGGAGCCTGCACCCTTCACGCCCCGCCACCAGGGGCGGCACCGCGCCGAGGAGTCAACTGCCGTGTCGGACCCTTCCCCTGCCTTCGGTGGAGAGACGCCGTCGCGCCCCCGTAGCTCCCTGCGCACCGCCGTGGTGTGGGAGGTGCTCGAACGCGCCCTCGACGCCCGCGCCGCCGCGGTGGGTACGGCGGGCCTGGACGTCCTCGACACCGGAGGCGGCACGGGCAACTTCGCCGTGCCCGTCGCCCGCCTCGGCCATCGGGTGACCGTCGTCGACCCGAGCCCCAACGCGCTGTTCGCACTGGAGCGCCGGGCCGCCGAGGCGGGCGTCGCCGACCGCGTCCACGGTGTCCAGGGCGACATCCACGGCCTGTTCGACGTGGTGGAGCGGGGCGGTTACGACGCCGTGCTCTGCCACGGCGTCCTGGAGTACGTCGACGACCCGGCCGAGGGTGTCCGTAACGCCGTCGAGGCACTGCGCCCCTCCGGCGCGCTCAGCCTGCTGGCGGCGGGCCTCGGCGGCGCCGTCCTCGCCAGGGCGCTCGCCGGGCACTTCACCGAGGCCCGGCACGCGCTCACGGACGCCGCGGGCCGCTGGGGCGAAGGCGACCCGGTCCCCAGGCGGTTCACCGTCGAGCTGCTCACGGAGCTCGTCGACAAGGCCGGTGTCGACGTGGGCGCGGTCCACGGCGTACGGGTCTTCTCGGACCTGGTCCCGGGCGTTCTGGTGGACACTCAGCCCGGCGCTCTGGACGCCCTTCTGAAGCTGGAGGCGGCCGCCGCGGAACTGCCCTCCTTCCACTCCGTCGCGAGCCAGCTGCACCTCCTCGGCGAGAAGCGGGCCTGACAGTGAACGCCCCCGAGCACTGATCGCGGGGCTGATCAGCAACGCAGCTGCGCATGGAGTGCGCCACAGGCCCCCCGGCAAAGCGTTCGGCGCCGTATGATCGGGGTACGCCTTCCGGCATGACGGGTCGACGGTTGGGGAATCAACGCCTCAACGGCCGAGTCGGCATGGCGGCCCGGATTGGCGAAATGGCGTAGAGGGCGGGTTTCACGGGGGCGATTCCCTGCCTATCCTGAAGGGGCCGCATACCGGTCGCCCCCCGCGACCGACGACTAGGAGGACTCCGTGCCGCTCTCGGAGCACGAGCAGCGAATGCTCGAGCAAATGGAGCGAGCGCTGTACGCCGAAGATCCCAAGTTCGCGACAGCGCTTGAGGGAAGCGGGCTGCGTACGTACACCCGGCGACGGGTCTACCAGGCGGTCGCTGGTTTTCTGGTGGGTATCGCGCTCCTCATGACCGGTATGGTCGCCAAGCAGATCTGGATCGGCGTGGTGGGTTTCCTCGTCATGCTGGGCTGCGCGGTTCTCGCGGTCACCGGCTGGCGCAAGGCTCCGAAACCGGGTGAGCAACAGGCATCCGGCGAGGCCACGGCCGACCGCCGACAACCTCGGCAGCGCCGCTCGTTCATGAACCGGATCGAGCAGCGGTGGCAGCGTCGGCGTGACGAGCAGGGCCAGTAGTACGGCCCGCGTTCCCAAGCTTGCAGCAGTGGTGCAACGGCCGTGACACACGGCAGGTACGGATGAGGGGCGAACGCATCGCGCGTTCGCCCCTCACCCGTCTCCATGTACGGCACGGTCCCCCCCCGGACCTGTCTCTTATACACA
>NZ_JARJHW010000122.1:0-21896 GCF_040560175.1 Streptomyces panacea | reverse complement strand
ACCCCGCTCCCCGACGGCACAGCGGTGCGGATCGCCACGGGCGCCCGTGTCCCGCCCGACACCACCGCCGTGATCCGCAGCGAGCACGCCCGCACGGACACCTCCGGCCGCCTCCACGCCGAACGCGCGGTCGTCCACGGCCAGGACATCCGTCCACGTGCCCAGGAGTGCCGCTCCGGCGACCAACTCCTGCCCGCCGGCGCCGTGGTGACCCCGGCGGTGCTCGGTCTGGCCGCCGCCGCCGGCTACGACGAACTGCTCACCGCCCGCCGCCCGACCGTCGACGTCCTGGTCCTCGGCGACGAACTGCTCGTCCGCGGACTCCCCCGCGACGGCCTCATCCGCGACGCGCTCGGCCCGATGATCGCGCCCTGGCTGCGCGCACTCGGCGCCGATGTCATCGACACCCGCCGGGTCGCCGACGACGCCCACGCCCTGCACCGGGCGGTCACCGAGTCCGATGCCGATCTGGTCCTCACCACGGGCGGTACGGCCGCCGGCCCCGTCGACCATGTCCACCCCGTACTCGCCACGGCGGGCGCCGAACTGCTCGTGGACGGCGTCGCCGTACGCCCCGGCCACCCCATGCTGCTGGCCAGGCTCGCCTCCGGCCGCCATCTGGTGGGCCTCCCCGGCAATCCGCTCGCCGCCGTCTCCGGGCTGCTGACCCTCGCCGAACCGCTGCTGCGGGCACTCGGCGGGCGGGCGGACCGGCCCGCGTACCACGCGCCCGTACGGGACGAGGTGCACGGCCACCCGTACGACACCCGGCTCGTGCCCTTCGTCCACCGTGACGACCGGCTCGTGCCGCTGCGCTACAACGGGCCCGCCATGCTGCGCGGTATCGCCGTCGCCGACGGACTCGCGGTCGTGCCGCCCGGCGGCGCGCGGCCGGGGGACGAGCTGGAAGTCCTCGACCTGCCCTGGGCCGCCTGGGCCGACGCCACCGCCTCCATCGACGACGGGTGTTTCACGTGAAACTTCCCGGCCAGGACGCGATGGCGCGTCATGCCGACGAACACCTGGTCACCAGCCGGGTGAAGCTGCCGCGCCGGATCGTCGACCGGCCGCTGCGGCAGGTCAGCAAGCGGCTGCTGATGGCGCTCGGGGTGCTGGCGACGACGGTCTTCATCGTCTGGATCGACCGCACCGGCTACCACGACAACTCCGACGACTCGGTCGACCTGCTCGACTCCGTCTACTACGCCACCGTCACCCTCTCCACCACGGGTTACGGCGATATCGTCCCGTACAGCGACGCGGCCCGGCTCATCAATGTCGTGCTGGTCACGCCGCTGCGCGTGCTCTTCCTGATCATCCTGGTCGGCACCACTCTTGAGGTCCTCACGGAGCGCACCCGGGAGGAGTGGCGGCTGAACCGCTGGAGGTCCAACTTGCGTGACCACACGATCATTGTCGGCTTCGGTACCAAGGGCCGGTCGGCGATGCAGACCCTCTGCGCCACCGGGCTCAAGAAGGACCAGATCGTCATCGTCGACCCGAGCGCGAAGGTGATCGAGGCGGCCAACGCGGACGGATTCGTGGGTGTCATCGGCGACGCGACCCGTAGCGATGTGCTGCTACGGGCCGAACTCCAGCGGGCGCGGCAGATCGTGATCGCCACTCAGCGCGACGACACGGCGGTGCTGGTCGCGCTGACCGCGCGGCAGCTCAACCGCGGGGCGAAGATCGTCGCGGCCGTGCGTGAGGAGGAGAACGCGCCGCTGTTGCGCCAGTCCGGCGCGGACGCCGTGATCACCAGCGCCAGCGCGGCGGGCCGGCTGCTCGGTCTCTCCGTGCTCAGCCCCGTCGCGGGCACGGTGATGGAGGATCTGATCCAGCAGGGCAGCGGCCTCGACCTCATCGAACGGCCGGTGATAAAGGCCGAGGTGGGGCGCAGCGTACGGGAGACGGACGACCTGATCGTCAGTGTCCTGCGTGGGCACCGGCTGCTGGGGTACGACGACCCGGCGGCCAGCCCGCTCCAGCTCACCGACCGGCTGATCACGATCGTGCGGGCGGATCCCGGCCCGGAGCAGAACAAGGCGGACTGACCCGGCCGGCCACCCCCCTTCCAGCCCGAGTCCGGTATCGGTACTGCGGACGGGACCGGGGGGTAGCCTCCCGACCATGTATGCGATCACGATTCCGGAACCCGGTGGCCCCGAGGCACTCGTCTGGGCCGAAGTGCCCGATCCCGTACTCGCCGAGGGCGAAGTCCTCGTCGACGTCGTGGCGAGCGCGGTCAACCGTGCCGATCTGCTGCAACGCCAGGGCTTCTACGATCCGCCGCCGGGCTCGTCCGCGTACCCCGGTCTGGAGTGCGCGGGCCGCGTCGCCGCGCTCGGCCCCGGCACCGAGGCGTCGGGCTGGTCGGTCGGCGACGAGGTCTGCGCCCTGCTCTCGGGCGGTGGTTACGCGGAGAAGGTCGCCGTCCCCGTGGGCCAACTGCTCCCCGTACCCGACGGCCTGGACCTGGCGACGGCCGCCGTACTTCCCGAAGTGACCTGCACCGTCTGGTCGAACGTCTTCATGATCGCCCATCTGCGGCCCGGCGAGACGCTGTTGGCGCACGGCGGCGCGAGTGGTATCGGCACGATGGCGATCCAGCTCGCGAAGTCGGTTGGCGCGCGGGTCGCCGTCACGGCGGGCGGGCCCGAGAAGCTGGCGCGCTGCGCCGAGTTGGGCGCGGACATCCTGATCGACTACCGGGAACAGGACTTCGTCGATGAGCTGAAGAAGGCCACGGACGGGGCGGGCGCGGACGTCATCCTCGACATCGTCGGCGCGAAGTATCTCGACCGCAATGTGAAGGCCCTGGCCGTCAACGGGCGGCTCGCCGTGATCGGTCTCCAGGGCGGCATAAAGGGTGAACTCAACCTGGCCGCGCTCCTGGGCAAGCGCGCCGCGATCACCGCGACGTCGCTGCGAGGGCGTCCGCTCGGTGAGAAGGCGTCGATCGTCGCCGCCGTACGGGAGCACGTCTGGCCGCTGATCGGCGCCGGGCAGGTGCGGCCCATCGTGGACCGTACGTTCCCGATGTCGGACGCGGCCGAGGCGCATCGCGCGCTGGAGGCGGGCGAACACATCGGCAAGATCCTGCTGCTGCGCCCGTAGCGGGAGCAGGGCCGGAGCCGGGTCGTGTCCGGTCGGTCTTCGCGGCCCGCGAAGACCGACCGGACGCACGAACCGGACGCGACCGGTATCGATCGACACGACCGGCACGATCTCCGGCCTCGCGACCTGCCCTGGTGGTTGAAGTAGTCGATGAGACCGTCGTCGAGATACTTGAAACGGGCGATCTTGTGACTGTTGGGCGCCGTGTCGGGCTCGATCCCCATCGACGATCCGTGGTCGAACGAGTGGAGCGCCATGGCTCCCAGCACGTTGCCCGACAGGTCGGTCCTGGTCATCCAGAGGTCGCCGGTCTTGCTCCCGGGCTTGGTCTGCACGAAGTAGATGTGCCCGTGGACGTGGTCGTAGGCGAACGACTGCATCGCCCAGTAGGGCTGGTGGAGCTGTTGCCGCAGGACGGGATCGCCCCCGGCGCCGCCGAGCACGAAGTGCTGCTACGCGGGGACGACCGCGCTCGCGGCCGGGGCCGAGAGCAAGGAAAAGCCGCCGCTTGCGGCGGCGGCGACTATTCCTGTGCCGGTTCTGAGAAGCGTGCGACGGCTTACGGGATTCGCTTCTCCGCTTTGTGCCTTTTCGCTCAAGTGCGTCACCTTGTCGGTCGTTCGGCTGCTTTGGCTGATCTTGATCAACTTAGCAACCGGACCTTTCAGGTGCCGGAGATTTCAGAGATACGGCCCCGACCGGATCGCGCCGTGGCCGCCCGGGTCCTCGCCGTCCTCGTCCTCGTGCGACGCACCGGGCGGCAGCGCCCGGCGCATCTGCTCCAACTGCGCCCGTGCCGCCATCTGCTGGGCGAACAGAGCTGTCTGGATCCCGTGGAAAAGACCCTCCAGCCAGCCCACCAACTGGGCCTGCGCGATGCGCAGTTCGGCCTCCGAGGGAATGGCCTCGTCGGTGAAGGGGAGCGAGAGCCGCTCCAACTCGTCGACGAGTTCGGGGGCGAGCCCGTCTTCGAGCTCCTTCACCGAACCGGCGTGGATCTCCTTGAGCCGTACCCGGCTCGCCTCGTCCAGAGGAGCCGCCCGCACCTCTTCGAGCAGCTGCTTGATCATGCTGCCGATGCGCATGACCTTCGCCGGCTGCTCGACCATCTCCGTCACCGGGATCTCGCGCGGCTCGTCGTCCCCGTGTCCGCCGCCGAGCGCCATCCCGTCCTGTCCCACCACGAGGACGTGGGGGTTGCTCTCCTGCGACCGTTCGTTCCTCGGCATTTCCATATGTTCATTGTCTCGCACCTGTGTGCCGACGCGCGGTGGGGCCCGGGGGAGAGCGATCCGCCCTCCCCCGGGCCCCGTCCGCCCGATCCGGCCGGTGTCAGATCGCCGCCCGGCGCGCCAGCGCGCCTCGCGAGCGGGTGACCAGCGCGGCCAGTACCGCCGCGCCGAGCGGGACCACGACGAGCAGCAGGCCCAGCGTCTCCCACGGGATGACCACCGGCACGAAGGGTGCCGTGGCCTGCTCTCCGCCGGAGAATCCCGCGTCCAGCATCCGCTCGTACGAAAGATCCTCGGCGCGGCGTTCGGTGAAGCGGAGCCCGATGGCGGGCAGGATCCCCGACGCCGAGCCGAGTACGACACCCATCGCGGCCACCACCCCGCACTGGAAACCGCTCAGGGCCTTGCGGACCCGGGGCGGCGCCCCGACGGCGGCGAGTGTCTTGAGGTCGGGCTCGGCGTCCGCCTGGGCGAGACCCGTGGCGATACCGGCGGCGCCGATGGTGATCAGCCCCGCGAAGACGGCGAGTGCCAGCAGCGTGGTGCTGTTCTCGGGGGTGAAGCCCTTCTCGATGGTGAGCATGGAATCGCTGCCGGTCTTGGCCAGCTCACTGTTGAGCTTCTGTTCCTGCGAGTCGCTCGGCAGCCGCTCGGTCGTGAAGAAGGAACCGAACGGGACGGTCGTGAAGCCCGCCTTCTCCGCCACGTCCGGGGGCACGATCATCGTGACGCCGTACGCCTTCTGGTCGCCGGAGAACTGGTGGGTGGGGATGGATTTGACGGTGCCGGGCGGCTCCTCGCCCTTCGTGGTCGCGACATCCGCCTCGTTCACCTGGGCGGCGGAGATGAGGCGGACGTCGACGGTGCCGTTCGCCCCCGCCTTGGGAGCCACGGCGTTCTTGGGAGACACCGCGCCGCCGCGCGCGCCGCCCTTGTCGGCGCCACCCTTGCCGTCGGCGTCGGCGGGTTGGATGTTCTTGTTGTTGAAGGAGACCGCCCGCCCGTTCGCCAGTGCCTCGCTCGCGTCCGGATCGCTGATCTTCAGCACCTTGAGCAGTTTGTCGTCACCGATCAGGATCTGACCGCCGGTGTCGCCGATCCCGTAGTCGTCCTGGACGCAGCGCCAGTCCGTGGCGAGCTTGCGGCGCTCGGCGTCGGAGAACTTCTCCGAGGGGTCCTCGCCCGTACTGTCGTACGACCACAGCGGGCACTCGTGCGCCTTGGGCAGGACGATCTCGTACCGTCCGCAGTCGTCGCCTCCGTAGGAGGAGCAGCTCTTCTTGCCGACCACGACACGGTCCACATCGGCCCGCAGGTCCGTCGGCAGCAGCTTCTGCACGTCGTCCCGGATCACAGGGACGTCCACGGCGGAATCGGGGGACAGGATCGCGACCGTGCCGTACGGCAGCTGTGGCTCGTACCCGGCCTCGGCCTGGGCGTCCGAGCTGGCCGTGTACGTCGCCACGGCCACCGTGCCCGCGACGGCCGCCAGCACCGCCGCGACCGCCGGAGCCGTACGGCCCCTGTTCCGTACGGCGTCCCGCAGCGCGAGCCGCGGTGAGAGGGGCAGCCAGCGGCCGATCCGGCCGAAGAAGCCCACCAGGGCGGGCGTCAGCGCCACCAGACCCAGCTCGGCGAGGGCGCTGCCACCGCCGACGATCGCGGCCTGGTCGGAGACCGTCGAGCCGTACAGCGCGATGCCCGCGCCGAGTACGACGGCGCTCAGGCCCACGATCGGCAGCACCCTGCTGGACTTCCGGATGCCACGGCGCCCGGTGAGCGAGGCGACGACGGTCTGCCGGGACGCGGTCACGGCGGGCACGATCGCGGCCAGCAGGCCGGTGACGACCGCGAGCAGCGCGATCCCGATCAGTTCCAGCGGCCGCAGGTCGAAGTTCCCGAAGCGCTGGCCCAGGAAGTCCTCAAGGACCGGTTGGAGCGCGAAGGTCAGGCCGATACCCAGCACCGTACCGACGACGGCGGCGACCACGCCGATCACGAGGCCGCCGCTGAGGACGATGGCCCTGATGTGCTTCCTGTCGCCGCCGTTGGCGCCGACCAGGCCGAGCTGGCGGCGGGAGCGGCGGGCGCCGACGGCGAACGCGGGGCCTGCCAGCAGGCAGATCTCCAGCATCACGAGGCCGACGACGGTGCTGAGGACGGCGAGCCGGGTGGCGGCGCCGGAGCTGCCGATGCTCTCGGGCACGCCCTCCTTCTCGTACATCGGTACGTCCGAGTCGGCCGGCGGGTTGAGCACGACCGCCCGCGACACGACCGTGGCGCCCTTGGCGTTGGTCTCCTCGACCATGTTCCACGTGAAACCGGCGTCGCCGGGGACGACGGTCAGATAGGTGCTGGTCGTCTCGGTGCCCGGCAGCTCGGCGGCGCTCAGCGCCTTGTCCAGCGGGGCCAGCAGAGCGCCGGGAAGGGCGTTGACCTGGAGGGTGTCCAGGGAGTCCGGCAGCTCGTACGCGCCGACGATCCGGTAGGTGGTGCCGAGTCCGCGCGCCGTCAGTTTCGAACCGACGTACAGACCGCTGCTCTCCAGGAACTCGGTGGTCGCGGCGACCTCTTCGGGTTTCTGGGGGAACCGGCCGCGGTCGAGGACCATGATGCCCTCGGCCATCGGGTCCGCCGCCTTCAGCTCCCGGACGGAGGTGCTGAGCAGGCCGTGCGTGGTCTTGAGCTTGGCCATGCCCTCCGAGTCGACGAGGGATTTCGCGTTCGCCGGGACGGTCGACGCGAGGTCCGTCTCGCCTTCCGGCCACACCTCGTCGGCGTCGTAGGTCTTGACCGGCTGGTAGTTGTCCCCCTTGGGGTTCTGCATGACCGGGACGCCGCCGAGACGCGGGTCCTGGACACGGGCGTCGGCGCTACCCAGCTCGCGGTCGAGCGTCTGGGCGGTGGAGAGTTCCGCGCTGTGTATTGTCAGATCGGCGGCGCTCACACCGATGATCGGCAGGGCGAGCATGGCGAGGACGAGGAAGCTGCGGCCCTTGAAACGCCAGGCGTCACGGCGGGCTATGCGGATCGCGGCGCGCCACGAGTGGTACCAGTTCTTCACCGCTCGGCCGCCTGGCCCGTGAGGAGCGAGTCGGCCTGGCTGCGGATCGTCTGGTCGACGACGGCGCCGTCCCGGAGGAAGACCACACGGTCGGCCCAGGCCGCGAAGCGCGGCTCGTGCGTGACCAGGACGCCGGCCGCGCCCGCGTCGCAGCGGCTGCGCAGCAGGGCGAGCACGGACTCGCCGGTCTCGGAGTCGAGAGCGCCGGTGGGCTCGTCGGCGAGGACGAGACGGCGGTCGCCGACGAGCGCGCGGGCGATGGCCACGCGCTGCTGCTGGCCGCCGGACATCTCGTCCGGGAAGCGGTCGGCGAGCTGGTCGAGGTCCATCTCGCGCAGCGCGGCGACGGCCTCGCGGCGGGCCTTGCGGGCCGATGTGCCGTCGAGCTCGCGGGGGAGGGCGACGTTCTCGGCGGCGGTGAGGGCCGGGATGAGGTTGTAGTCCTGGAAGACGTAGCCGATGCTGCGGCGGCGCAGCGCGGCGATCTGCTTACGGCCGGCGGTGGTGAGGTCGGTGTTCTCGACTATCACCTGGCCCGACGTGGGGATGTCGAGGCCGCCGGCGATGGTGAGCAGCGTGGACTTGCCCGAGCCGGACGGGCCCATGACGGCGACGAGTTCGCCGGGGAAGACGTCGAGGTTGATCCCGCGCAGGGCGTGGACCTCGGTGGCGCCACTGCCGTGGACGCGGGTCAGGTCCCTGAGTTGGAGTACGGGATGCGGTGCCTGGTCAGGCATGGGTGGGTCCCCCTAGAGAACGGATGTGGTGCGTAGGTGGGTGGGGCGGTGCGGGCGGTGCGCGCGTGAAGCGGTGTTGGCGTGAAGCGGTGCGGACCTCGGGGTCAGCGCCTCTTGGAGCGGCCGAGGCCGGCCCGGGAGGCGGGCGCCGGCTTCTCCCCCGGAGGCGGTGCGGTGCTCTCCGCCTCGTCCTTCAGCCGCTTCTTCTCCTTCTGCGCGGCCATCAGCGAGAGCCGGACGAGCCTGGCCTCGCAGTGGTCGAGCCAGCGCGCCTCGGCCTCGGTCTGGAAGATGAGCTGTTCGAGGACGAGCAGCCATGCCACGTCGTCGCGGTTGTCCGGGGAGACCTCGGTGGCCTGGGCCTTGAGCCGGGTGTAGTCCTGCATCGCCTGGACCGTGTGGTGGCGCTGCGACTGGATCACTTCCCGGATGTCGATCCCGGGTGCGCCGACGGCCATCGCGAGCTTTATGGCGAGTTCGTCGCGCGGCGGACTGCGTCGGTCGACCGGTGACCGGAACCAGTTCCGCAGCTCCTCGCGACCGGCGTCCGTGATCACGTACAGCGAGTGGCCGGCTTCGTCCTCACCGTCCTGGACGACCATGCCGTCGCGCTCCAGACGGTTGAGCGTCGTATAGACCTGGCCGACGTTCAGGGGCCAGGTGGCGCCTGTGCGGGATTCGAACTCCGTACGGAGCTGAGAGCCGTAGCGGGGTCCCGGTTCGAGGAGGGCCAGAAGGCCGTGGCGGATCGACATACTGAGTATGTATACCGAGTATGGGGCTCACGGCAAGGGCCTTGAGGGGGACGGCGCCCGTCAGTCGTAAGGAGGAGGTAAGGGTGACGCGAGATGTACGAGGGCGGTGAAGGTGCAGCTCAGAGGTGGTGCGCGAGGGTGGGTGCGGGGGTGTGGGAGTCAGTGTCGGCGGAGCCGTACGCCCAGAAATCCGATGCCGAGGCCCATGAGCGCCATGCCGATGCCGAGGGTCAGCGCGGGGGCGGCGCGGGCGGCCGGCTGGGCGACGGTCCGGCTGTTCCGCTCCTGCGCGGTGGCGTCCCGAGGGGGCGTACGGGGCGAAAAGGGCGCGTCCGCGGAGGCTTCGGAGTCGTCCGACAGGAGTTCTTCGTCGTCTGCGTCATCCTCGTACCACCGCTCCGGCTCCCGCTCGCGTTCGGTCTTCCGGTCCCTCTTCCTCTCCCTCTTCGGCTCGGCGGAGCTCGACCCGGGGCGGCGGGGGGTCGGCGAAGCGGAACCGGACGACAGTCTTCCGCTCGCACTTCCGCTCGCGCTCGCACTTGCACTCGCGCTCGGCGACAGCGAGGGACGCGTGGCCGCCACGGACTCGTCGGGGGCCCCCGACTCCGAAGCCGTGGGGCTCGCGGTCGTCCGCCCCGGCCGCGGCCGTCCCTGCCCGGCCTGATTCCCCGCCAGCGAGGAGGTGGCGCTCGGGGAAGGCGAGGGATCGGCGTGCGGGGGCTCGCGCTCCTCGGCGCCCGCGAGGGGCGCGGCCAGCACCACGGAAACGAGCGCGATCGCGACCGCGCGGGAGGTGGGGAGTCGTGCGTGGAGCCGTGACATCACCGACTCAGCGTCACATGTGGTGACAGAAGCGGCATCTCGACCCTGCGGCATTCGGCGGGGAGTTGACGCCGGTCCGCCGGACAGTGAGACGCCCGGCACACGCTGTGTGCCGGGCGGTCTTCACGAGAAGCGGACGGCCGGTCCCGCGTGCGGGCGACCGGCGCGGTTCCTGGGTCGTGTCTTCAAAGTCCCGCCTGGCCCGCGACGCCGCAGTGACATCAGCCGCTGCCGCGGCGGGCGGCACCTCGCCGCGTTGTCGAACTCGGCCGAGTACGCCCGGTACGAGGCCGACCCTCCGCCTTGCGATGCACCGCACCAGACGCCGTGAGCCCCGCCCTGCGTGCGGACGGCGCCATTTGTCAGACACGGCCTAGTAGTACGGGTTGGTGATCGAGCGATCACCGCACGATCTGATCACGCTGCCGCCCTCCATCACGAACGCCCTCCCCCGGTGAGCGATTGATGCGGGCACGCTGTCTCACGGGGAGTGAATGCTCGAATGCTTTATGTCACGCGTGGCGGATGCCCCGAGCGGGCGGTCAGGGGGCGTTGCCCGTGGAGATCTTCAGCTCGAATTCCGTGTCCTTGGGCAGCACAGCCGCGCCCTGGCGTGGGTACTGCTCCACGACGATGCCCTCGGCCTGGGTGCCGTCGTCCACTTCCTTGACGTCGGCCCAGGTCCAGCCCGCCGCCGTCAGGCAGTCCTTCACCGAGAGGATGTCCTTGTAGCGGAGGTCGGGCGCCGTGACCTTCTTCGGATCCACGCCGTCCTCGTAGGCGTCCGAGCACTTGTCGGGCTCGATCGTCCGGTAGCGCTCCGGCGGCCGGTGGCCCGCGACCGCCGAGCCGGTGGGCTTGGTGTCCGAACCCTTGTCGCTGTCGTCGTCGCCCTGCGTGAGCGCGAAGGTCAGGCCGCCGATCGCCGCGATGGCGACCACGATCGACCCGATGACGACCGGCGTGTTCCGCTTGCCGCCGCCACCGTTACCGGCACCGCCGTAGCCCCCTTGTCCGGGCCCCATCGGCTGCTGCGGCGACATCGAGTACGAGGGCGCCGGGGTCTGGTAGCCCTGGTTGTGCTGCTGCGGGTAGCCGTACGTCGGAGGCGGCGTCTGCATGGCCGGTGTCGGCGGGCCGTACGCCCCCGGCTGGTACGGCGTCTGCACGCCGCCCTGCGGCGTCGGCATTCCCTGGTCGACCGGCGGGAAGACGGCCGAGCCCACGCCCGCGCCGCTCGCCGACGGGGCGCCCTGCACGATCACCGGCGCGCCGGTGTGGCCCTGCGGAAGCACCCGCGCGCACTCGTCGCGCATCGCGGCGGCGCTCGGGAACCGCTCGTTCGGGTTCTTCTTCAGCGCCCGCGCGACGAGCGCGTCCATCGCGGGAGTGATGGAGCGGTTGATGGAGGAGGGGGCGACCGGCTCCTCCTGCACGTGCGCGTACGCGATCGCCAGCGGCGAGTCCGCCTCGAAGGGCAGCCGGCCCGTCAGCAGCTGGAAGAGCATGATGCCGACCGAGTACAGGTCGGAGCGGGCGTCGACACCGCGCCCCAGCGCCTGCTCGGGGGAGAGGTACTGCGGCGTTCCGACGACCATGCCGGTCTGCGTCATCGACGTGACACCGGACTGCATGGCCCGCGCGATGCCGAAGTCCATCACCTTCACGACGCCGCGCTTGGTCATCATCACGTTGCCGGGCTTGATGTCGCGGTGCACCAGGCCCATCTCGTGGCTGGTCTCCAGCGCGGCGAGCACGTCCGCCGTCACCTTCAGCGCGCGGTCGGCGGGCATCGCGCCGTACTGCTGGATGTCCGTCTGGAGCACGGAGCCGAGCGGCTGCCCCTCCACGTACTCCATGACGATGTACGGCATGAGCGAGCCGTCCAGCTCGTCCTCACCCGTGTCGAAGACCGAGACGATGTTGGTGTGCGACAGCTTCGCGACGGCCTGTGCCTCGCGGCGGAAGCGCTCACGGAAGGACTGCTCGCGGCCGAGTTCGGTGTGGAGCGTCTTGATCGCGACCTGGCGGTCGAGCGCCGCGTCGTACGCGAGGTAGACGGACGCCATGCCGCCCTCGCCGAGCAGGTCACGAAGCTGGTACCGGCCGCCCGCGACGGAACCGCCCGCGTAGCGGCCCTGTGGGCCGTCGTGGCTCATGACTGTGCTTCCCCCTCGGCGCGGCGACGCGGTGATGTCAGTGGCTTCGCGCTGATCCGTGCTCGCGTGATCCCGTTGATCCCGTATTTACGGGCCAAGTCTGCCGCAGGGCAGTGACACGTCAAGCCGGGTGCCCGATCCGTGACCCTACGCACAACAAGCGTCTCGGAAGCGTTACAGGAAAAGCATGAATTTGCGTGCGTGGAGCAGGAGCGGGTTTGATTGCCGGTCAATCTCCAATTGGCCTGCCGCGCGAAGGCTGTAGCGTGACCGGCACAGGACCATCCAGGGTTCGTACCGACTCCTGGACCCCGTATCTTCCATCCATCCCAGTGCACCACCGCGATCCCGCGCACGCGTGCGGCAGGCGGACAGAAACGACGGCGAGGACTGATGGCACCCGAACCCGAAGCAGGCGGCGGCGGAGTGCCTGATGCCGCTGACTCATGGGGCGTCGGCGGGCTGGTCGGAGACGGCCGCTACCGGATGACGTACCGCCTCGGCCGGGGCGGTATGGCGGAGGTGTACGCGGCGGAGGACGTCCGGCTCGGCCGCACCGTGGCCGTCAAGCTGCTGCGGTCCGACCTCGCCGAGGACCCGGTCTCCAAGGCCCGCTTCACCCGCGAGGCCCAGTCGGTGGCCGGTCTCAACCACCACGCCGTGGTGGCGGTGTACGACTCCGGTGAGGATGTCGTGGGCGGCCAGACCGTTCCGTACATCGTCATGGAACTGGTCGAGGGCCGCACGATCCGCGATCTGCTGCTCAACGCCGAAGCACCGCCGCCGGAACAGGCGTTGATCATCGTCTCCGGTGTGCTGGAGGCGCTGGCGTACTCGCACCAGCACGGCATCGTGCACCGCGACATCAAGCCCGCGAACGTGATCATCACGCACGGCGGCGCGGTCAAGGTGATGGACTTCGGCATCGCGCGCGCCCTGCACGGCGCGCAGTCGACGATGACCCAGACCGGCATGGTCATGGGCACGCCGCAGTACCTCTCCCCCGAGCAGGCGCTCGGCAAGGCCGTCGACCACCGGTCCGACCTGTACGCCACGGGCTGTCTGCTCTACGAACTCCTGTCGCTGCGCCCGCCGTTCACCGGCGAGACGCCGCTCTCCGTCGTGTACCAGCACGTCCAGGACATCCCCGTGCCGCCGTCCGAGGTCTCGGACGTGGTGCCGCCGGAGCTGGACGGGCTCGTCATGCGCTCGCTCGCGAAGGACCCGGACGACCGGTTCCAGAGCGCCGAGGAGATGCGCGGCCTCGTCCAGTACGGCATGCAGATGCTCCAGCAGCAGGGCAGCCACACGGGCACCTGGAACACCGGCCCCGTCGACATGCACGAGGGCGGCACCCCGGCGATGGGCGTCGCCGCGACGACCGCGCTCGGTCACCCGCCGCACGGTGACACCGCGCAGCGTCCGATGCTGCCGCCGCAGAACCCGAACGACGGCGGTTACGACGGCGGCCACCACGGCGACGGGCGTGGCGGGCGCGGCAAGATGTGGCTGTTCGCGCTGTTCGCCGTGGTCGCGATCCTGGCGGGCGCCGCGTACGCGGTGAACAACATGGCCGGCACGGACAGCGGGAACAAGCAGGACGAGAAGACCTCGCAGAGCCCGTCCACCACCCCGAGCGAGAAGCCGTCGAAGTCGGACGAGGAGTCCACACCCACCGACGACGACCAGGACACCTCGACGGGCGGCCACCAGCAGCCGGACTACCCGACGGACGACACCCCGAGCGAGGAGCCGTCGGAGTCGGACAAGCCGTCGGACCCCCCGTCGTCCACCGATCCTGGTGACGACGAGGGCGCGACGGAGGGCGACAGCGGGGAACCGTCGTCGGATCCGACGCCGTCGGGCGACCAGGGCGGCGTGGACGGCGGCGCGGACGAGGGCGTCACCACGGGCAACACCGGAACGCCGGGCGGCGCCGGGGGCGGCGGAGTCGTCGAGGGCACCGCGGAGGGCGCCGGAAACCCGGGCTGATCACCCCGCGAACGCTTCGCACACCTCCTCGTACCTCCGCGTCCACCACACCGCCAGGGCCGACACCGCAGGGAACTGCGGGTCGGCCCTTCGGTCGTCCAGCTGGTAGCGCCAGCGCAGTATCCAGAAGTCGTTCAGCCGCTCCCACCACACCCGGTGGACGGCGGCGGCCAGTTCGGCGGCGCCGGCCCCGGACGCGAGCCGGTAGGCGCGCGCGTACGCCCGTACTTTCACCAGGTCCAGCTCCCCCGACGGCCGTACGAAGAAGATCGCCGCCGCCCGGACCGCCTCCTCGGCGCGGGGCTGGACGGACAGCCGGTCCCAGTCGACGATCGCGACGGGCTCCGTGCCCCGGTAGAACAGGTTCAGCGGGTGGAAGTCGCCGTGCACCCACCCGGTGGCCGTCTCGGCACCCGGCGGCGGTCGGTGGTGGGCGTGCCGCTCCACGAGGTCCCGGCGCTCGCGGAGCCGGTGTTCGGCGAGCGAGTCGAAGCCGTCGCGCGGGGTGCGCCCGCGGGCGAGCGCGAGTAACTCGTCGATGAGCGCGAAGGTGTCGGCGGGGGCGGCGCTGTCGTAAGCGCCTTCGTACGCGAACCGGTCCGTCGCCGACCCCATGACCTGTTCCAGACAGGTGTGTACGGCTCCGAGGAGCGACCCGAGCCGCTGTGACGCGAGGAGCGTCAGCTGGGCGCCGGTGCGGTGGCGGCCGTCGATCCAGGGGTGCAGGGCGTAGCAGTGTCCGCCGACCACGGCGACGGTGCCGCCCTCGGTGTCCCGAACGGGCGCTACGACGGGGATGCCCAGCTCCTGGAGCCGGCGGGTGGCGCGGTGCTGGCGGGCGATGGACTCGCGGTCGCCGTCGAGGTGGTGCTTGAGGAAGTAGGTGCCGTGGGTGGTGATGAGCCGGTAGCCCCGGTTCAGCAGCCCCTGGGCGACCGGTTGGCAGGCCAGTGGATCTCCGCCGTATTTGTAGCGGCGGAGCAGTTCACCGAGCGGCAGCAGGCCGAAGGGCAGGTCCACCACGGGGGGAGCGGTCGCGGCATAGGGCATCGTCGCAGTTGTTACAGATGAGCGCGGCACCCTTCAAATGATAGATCACGCAGCGTGTCGATCGTGTCGCCCTCCGCTGCCACTCAGCTCGGGCGGCTGGACGGGCGGCTGCTCAGGTGCCTGCCGGGTGGTGTGCCCGGGCGATTGCTCGATCGCGTACTCAAGGACGTGCACGGTGACGAACTGGGGCGTCAGGCTCATGTAGACGGGCTCGAACGGTTCGCCGTCGACGCGGTGCGGACCCGGTCCGAAGAGCGCCAGCTCGTCCGCCGTCGGCCTGATCATGCTCGCGGTGCCGGTGAACTGGACCGACCAGAGATCGGGCTCGCCGGAGGTGAAGTTGTCGGCGCCGTACGCGACCACGCTGCCGCTGCACGCGCGGTGGTAGCCCATCCCGCGGTGCATCCGCAGGACGACGCTCCTGTCCTTGACGATGTGCCGGGCGGGCGCCACGAAGGGCATCGCCCGCATGCTCGTGGCCACCCGCCCGTACCGGACTCGGGTGAGCAGCTCCATCGCGCGCAGATCATCGGTGGACATGCCATCCACTCTCTGTCACCGATCGTCCACGGAACAGGGCAGCCCGCCCCGGATCAAGGGGACCTTGGTCCCTGCCGGACCGTCGGGAAACCCGGGCGGGGTAAGGCCCTTCGACAGGTTTCGGCGCTGCCCGACCTGGTTCGGCCGGCGCCGCCCGGGCCGGCCCGGGGGCCCGCTCAGCGCTGTTCGGCCTGGATTCTCGCCACGTACGCGGCGGCCTGCGAGCGGCGCTCCATCCCCAGTTTGGAGAGCAGGCTGGAGACGTAATTCTTGATCGTCTTCTCGGCGAGATGCAGCCGCTCGCCGATCACGCGGTTGGTCAGGCCCTCGCCGATGAGGTCCAGGATCTTGCGCTCCTGGTCGGTGAGGTTCGCGAGCTTGTCGTCGCTCTTGGGGGTGTTGCCCTCGCGCAGCCGCTGGAGCACCCGCGCCGTCGCGACCGGGTCCAGCAGGGACCGGCCCGCCGCCACGTCCCGTACGGCGGTGAGCAGTTCGTCGCCGCGGATCGCCTTGAGCACGTAACCCGACGCGCCGGCCATGATCGCGTCGAACAGCGCCTCGTCGTCGGAGAACGAGGTGAGCATCAGGCACTTGATGCCCTCGTCCCTGGAGCGGATCTCCCGGCAGACCTCGACCCCGCTGCCGTCCGGCAGCCGTACGTCCAGCACCGCGACGTCGGGCCGGGTCGCCGGGATCCGGGTCAGCGCGTCCGCGGCCGTACCGGCCTCGCCCACGACCTCGATGTCGTCCTCGACGGCGAGCAGCTCATGGACGCCCCGCCTGACGACCTCGTGGTCGTCCAGCAGAAATACGGTGATTTTTCCCTTTTCAGGCACGAGATCAGTCAAACACACTTCCCCCTATCCCCGTCGTGGGCCGCCGGGATAACGTGCCGTTGTTCCGGCGGCCTGCAAGGCTGTGACCAGTGGTTGTCCCCTACTTTTGCGATTTACTTGGAAATCCAATCAAAATCGCAGGTCAACAGGGGTTTCGCAGGAATGCGACTCACTGGGTAACGTGCCTGTGACAGGGCGCTCGCCGGGGCACCTGTCACGCCTGTCCCGGCCGGGCCGCACCCACCCCGTGCACGCGTCCGGAAGCAGGCGAGCCGCACTGGTTCCCGGCGGATCCCGGGGACCGGACCGACGGAGGAGCACGCACGTGACCGTGGAGAGCACTGCCGCCGCGCGAAAGCCGCGACGTAGCAGCGGCACCAAGCGCGCCGGCGCCAAGACGGCGCCGCAGCCGAAGGCTTCCGAGCCCCAGCTCGTACAGCTGCTGACGCCCGAGGGCGAACGCGTCAAGAACGCCGAGTACG
Organism: Streptomyces panacea; assembly: GCF_040560175.1. Lineage (NCBI taxonomy): Bacteria > Bacillati > Actinomycetota > Actinomycetes > Kitasatosporales > Streptomycetaceae > Streptomyces > Streptomyces panacea. Next base: position 5,110 of record NZ_JARJHW010000122.1, on the reverse strand, counting down.
ACGGCTACGTAGCCGACATCACCCCCGAATCCCTGCGCGGGCTGTACCGCGACATGGTCCTCACGCGCCGTTTCGACGCCGAGGCCACGTCCCTGCAACGCCAGGGCGAGCTGGGCCTGTGGGCCTCGCTGCTCGGCCAGGAGGCCGCCCAGATCGGCTCGGGACGCGCCCTGCGCGACGACGACTACGTCTTCCCGACCTACCGGGAGCACGGCGTCGCCTGGTGCCGGGGCGTCGACCCGACCAACCTGCTCGGCATGTTCCGCGGTGTGAACCACGGCGGCTGGGACCCGAAGACCAACAACTTCCACCTCTACACGATCGTCATCGGCTCGCAGACGCTGCACGCCACCGGCTACGCGATGGGCGTGGCCAAGGACGGCGCCGACTCGGCCGTCATCGCCTACTTCGGCGACGGCGCCTCCAGCCAGGGCGACGTGGCGGAATCGTTCACCTTCTCGGCCGTCTACAACGCGCCGGTGGTCTTCTTCTGCCAGAACAACCAGTGGGCCATCTCGGAGCCGACCGAGAAGCAGATGCGTGTGCCGCTCTACCAGCGCGCGCAGGGCTTCGGCTTCCCCGGCGTCCGGGTCGACGGCAACGACGTACTGGCCTGTCTGGCCGTGACGCGCGCCGCGCTGGAGCGCGCCCGCACCGGCCAGGGCCCGATGCTCGTCGAGGCGTTCACCTACCGCATGGGCGCGCACACCACCTCCGACGACCCGACGAAGTACCGGGCGGACGAGGAGCGCGAGGCGTGGGAGGCGAAGGACCCGATTCTGCGGCTGCGCGCGTATCTGGAGCGGGAGTCGGCCGCCGACGAGGCGTTCTTCGCGGCTCTGGAGGAGGAGAGCGAGGCGCTCGGCAAGCGGGTGCGTGAGGCGGTGCGGGCGATGCCCGACCCGGACCACATGGCGATCTTCGATCATGTCTACGCGGACGGGCACGCGCTCGTGGACGAGGAGCGGGCGCAGTTCGCGGCGTACCAGGCGTCGTTCGCCGACTCCGCCGCCGACGGTTCCGCCGCTGTCGCCGAGGAGGGCAAGTAGCCATGGCCGTACAGAAACTCCCCCTCGCGAAGGCGATCAACGAGTCGCTGCGCCTCGCCCTCGACACCGACCCCAAGGTCCTGATCATGGGCGAGGACGTCGGCAAGCTCGGCGGCGTCTTCCGGGTCACCGACGGACTCCAGAAGGACTTCGGCGAGGACCGGGTCATCGACACCCCGCTCGCCGAGTCGGGCATCGTCGGTACGGCGATCGGCCTCGCGCTGCGCGGCTACCGGCCCGTCGTGGAGATCCAGTTCGACGGTTTCGTCTTCCCCGCGTACGACCAGATCGTCACACAGCTCGCCAAGATGCACGCCCGCGCGCTCGGCAAGATCAAGATGCCGGTCGTCATCCGCATTCCGTACGGCGGCGGCATCGGCGCCGTCGAGCACCACTCGGAGTCGCCGGAGGCGCTGTTCGCGCACGTGGCGGGGTTGAAGATCGTCTCCCCTTCGACGTCCGCGGACGCCTACTGGATGATGCAGCAGGCCATCCAGAGCGACGACCCGGTCATCTTCTTCGAGCCCAAGCGGCGCTACTGGGACAAGGGCGAGGTCGACACCGAGGCCATCCCGGGCCCGCTGCACAAGGCCCGGGTCACCCGGACCGGCACGGACCTGACGCTCGCGGCGTACGGCCCGATGGTGAAGGTCTGCCTGGAGGCGGCGGCCGCCGCCGCCGAGGAGGGCAAGTCGGTGGAGGTCCTCGATCTCCGCTCGATGTCCCCGATCGACTTCGACACGATCCAGACGTCGGTGGAGAAGACGCGCCGGCTGGTCGTGGTCCACGAGGCACCGGTGTTCTACGGCTCCGGCGCGGAGATCGCCGCCCGGATCACGGAGCGCTCCTTCTACCACCTGGAGGCGCCGGTGCTGCGGGTCGGCGGCTTCCACGCCCCGTATCCGCCGGCGCGCCTGGAGGAGGAGTACCTTCCGGGCCTGGACCGAGTGCTCGACGCCGTCGACCGCTCGCTCGCGTACTGAGGAGTGCCGTGACCATGACTGCTGACACTTCTACCCGCTATCGAGAGTTCAAGATGCCCGACGTGGGCGAAGGACTCACCGAGGCCGAGATCCTCAAGTGGTACGTACAGCCGGGCGACACCGTCGTCGACGGCCAGGTGGTGTGCGAGGTGGAGACGGCGAAGGCCGCCGTCGAACTGCCCATCCCCTACGACGGGGTGGTGCACGCGCTGCGCTTCGACGAGGGCACGACCGTCGATGTCGGGGCGTCGATCATCACGGTGGACGTGGCGCCGGGGAGCGACGCTCCCGCCGCGGAGCCGGTCTCCGCGCCCGCCGCCCAGGCGGCGCCCGAGGCCGCCGCGCCGAAGGGGCGCCAGCCGGTGCTCGTGGGCTACGGCGTCTCGGAGGCGTCCACGAAGCGGCGTCCGCGCAGGGGGGCGGCGGCGGTCCCCGAGCAGGGAGCCGCGGCCGGGGCGATCCAGGCGGAGATGAACGGGCAGGCGGCGCCGGCTCCCGCTGCCGGGGGGCCGGCCGCTGAGAGGCTGTCGACCGGGGGGCTGTCGACCGAGGCATCGTCCACCGAGGGGCTGTCCACCGGGGGGCTGTCGCGCCCGCTGGCGAAGCCGCCGGTGCGCAAGCTCGCCAAGGACCTCGGCGTGGACCTGGCGACGATCACGCCGTCGGGCCCGGACGGGATCATCACGCGCGAGGACGTCCACGCGGCGACGGCGGCTCCCGCGGCAACCGAGGCGCCCGCGCCGCCGGTCTCGGCCGCCGCGCCCGCTCCGGCGGTCGCACCGGTCGCGCACGTCGGCCGGGAGACCCGTATCCCCGTGAAGGGCGTACGGAAGGCCACGGCGGCGGCGATGGTGGGCAGCGCGTTCACCGCGCCGCACGTCACGGAGTTCGTGACGGTCGACGTGACGCGCACGATGAAGCTGGTGGACGAGCTCAAGTCCGACAAGGACATGGCGGGCGTACGGGTCAACCCGCTGCTGCTCATCGCCAAGGCGCTGCTGGTGGCCATCAAGCGCCACCCGGAGGTCAACGCGACCTGGGACGAGGCCGCCCAGGAGATCGTGCTCAAGCACTACGTCAACCTCGGCATCGCGGCGGCGACGCCGCGCGGTCTGCTCGTCCCGAACATCAAGGACGCGCACGACAAGACCCTGCCGCAACTGGCCCAGTCCCTGGGCGAGTTGGTGTCCACGGCCCGCGAGGGCAAGACGACCCCGGCGGCCATGCAGGGTGGCACGGTGACCATCACGAACGTCGGCGTCTTCGGCGTCGACACGGGCACCCCGATCCTCAACCCGGGCGAGTCCGCGATCCTGGCGGTCGGCGCGATCAAGCTCCAACCATGGGTCCACAAGGGCAAGGTGAAGCCCCGTCAGGTCACCACGCTGGCGCTGTCGTTCGACCACCGGCTGGTGGACGGCGAGTTGGGCTCCAAGGTGCTGGCGGATGTCGCGGCGGTGCTGGAACAGCCGAAGCGACTGATCACCTGGGGCTGATGGGCCGGGACTGATGGGCGGGGCTGATGGGCGGGGCTGATGGCCGGGGCTCATGCCCGGGCCTGATCAGCAGGGCGTGGGAAAGGGTCGCGACTCCTTGACGAGTCGCGACCCTTCTCCCGTTTCACGCGCCGGTGCGTGGCGTCCGGGGCGGGCGTGCTTCCGTACGCCCCTCTGGTTACGGAGCGAAGTGGGTATACCCGTTTTGGTGACCGAGCGCAGTCGGCCGGTCCCACGACCGAGGGAGACCCCGAAGAAGTGCGCGACGGCTACGAGCGTTTGCTGGCCGGCCTGACCCTGTCCGGCGCGTTGGCGGAAGGGTGGCGGGGGGCGTTCGCGCGCGCCCCGCGCCCGGTGTTCGTGCCCGAGTCCGTATGGGCGCCGGACGCCGGAATCCCCACCGGCTACCGACGGGTCTCCCGGTCCGTGGAGCCCGATACGTGGTGGGCGCTGGTCGACGCCGACGAGGTGATCGTCACGCAACTGGACGACGGCGCCCACGACGGCCCCGGCGTCCCCACCTCGTCCACCTCCAAACCCTCGCTGGTGGCGACGATGCTGCGGCATCTGGATGTCGTCGACGGCGCCCGCGTGCTCGACATCGGTACGGGCACGGGCTGGACAAGTGGCCTGCTGGCGGCCCGACTCGGCCGCGAGTCCGTCACGACGGTGGAGGTCGACCCCAACGTCGCCTCGGAGGCGGCGGACCGCGTGAAGGCCGCCGGGCTGGTGCCCGCGCGCGTGGTGGTGGGCGACGGCCTCGTGGGCTGGCCGTCCGACGTGCCGTACGACCACATCCACTCGGCGGCGGCGATCCGCCGCGTCCCCCGCGCCTGGCTCACCCAGACCCGGCCGGGCGGCACGATCGTGACGCCGTGGGGCACCCCGTACGCCAACGACGGCCTGCTGCGCCTGGTGACCGGCGAGCCCGGCGGCCCGTCGTACGGCCGCTTCGTGACGAGCGTCAACTTCATGTGGATGCGCGCCCACCGCCCACCCGCCGTCACCCTCCCCCGCACGGCCCCCGACCGCTCGGGCCCGTCCGCGATCTCCCCGGACCTGGCGCTGTCGAATGTGGACGTGAGGTTCACGATCGGACTCCGCGTCCCGGACGTGAGCTGCGTCCACACCCGGGACGGGATCGCACTCTCGGACGGCAACGGCTCGTGGGCGTCGGTCCGTTACGACTCCTGGGACGCCCCGGACGCGGTGCGCCAGTGGGGCGCCCGCCACCTCTGGGACGAGATCACGTCGGCGCGGTCCTGGTGGGAGGCCCGGGGCCGCCCGGAACTGACCCGTTTCGGGCTGACGGTGACGGGGCGGGGGCGACAGAGGGCGTGGTTGGACGACCCCGGGGACGTGGTGGGACCGGCGCGGAAGGCGGGCACCGCGGAGGAACCCTGGATGTGAGCAAGTTGCGCCTATTTCCCTCGGGTGGTTTCCACCTGCACGCAAGTTGCTAGCGTGCACGGAGCGAACGGGTCCGCCTGGACCGTCGTCGTACGGGGGAGGGTTCAGCACATTGGCATGGGACGAGTGGGAACAGCTCAAGAGCGATGCCGCGGACAAGCAGTCGGCGCAG
>NZ_JARJHW010000121.1:0-22142 GCF_040560175.1 Streptomyces panacea | reverse complement strand
TACGCGCGCGTTGACGGAATCATCCGCTCCAAACGTCGCGTAGATCACACTGGTCACTCTTCGTGCAACCATCCCCAAGGCCTGTGAGTCGGACTCTTCCGGCTGGGGCTGTTCTCCGCGCGCCCGCACGCACGCACAGAACCCGCCGATCACGAACACCCGAAGGGGAACGCTCATGGCCGCTTCGTCCGCGAAGCGACGGCACAAGGTCCGCAGGCGGGCCGACATGTCCCTCCTGGGCGGCATCCGCCCGCCCATCGCGATCCTGTCCGCGCTCCTGCTCTCCCTCGCGGGGATCACGGCCCTGGGCTTCGGCCGGGCCGGCGAGGAATCCGTCCCCAAGGCCGTCATGACCTCGCAGCAGCACTTCGCCGAGGACGGCGCCGTCGCGATGCGCGCCTCCATCGACGAGAGCGCCGCCGACCTCGCCAGGACCGCCGGACTGTTCAACGCGGGAGACCCGGCCCAGCCGGACGCCGTCGTCGACAAGATAGGCAGCGTCTACCAGAAGTGGGTCGGCACCGCCGTCGTCGAGATCTCCTCGGGCAAGATGCTCGCGGCGCGCGGCGAGAACGTGCCCGTCGCCGCGATCGACACCGCCAAGCTCTCCGAGAAGGACGGGCTCAGCCCTCGTATGGTGCGCCTCGCCAACGGCGAGACCCGGCTGCTCTCCCTCCAGCTGCTGTCCTGGAAAGGACAGCCCCAGCAACTGCTCATCGCCTCCAGCAGCCTGCGCTTCCCCGGCATCAGCCTCGGCAAGTTCCGCTCCATCGCCGTCATCGACAGCACCGGCCGCATCCTCAGCAGCGACGGCATCCCGGAGAGCGAACAGGTCGTCACCGAGTACCAGCGCACCGGCATTGAGCGCTCGAAGAAGCAGCTCAAGGCGTTCGCGAAGGTCGCCGCCAAGCGGGCCGAGGAGCACCCCCTCAAGGCCAACGATCCCGGCGAGGGCGGCTACCTGGGAGTCAGCGGCAGCCTGCGCGGCGACACCTTCCAGGGCGACCGCTCCATCGCCGGTTACGCGGGCCTCTCCGGCCCCGAGGCGGGCAAGGGCACCGCCGCCACCTCCCTCGGGCTGACCGTCGTCGCCATGGTGGACGTCGCCGAGGACCCGACGCGGGTCACCGACCCGCTGTTCGGGCTGCTCGCCGCCGGCGCGCTGCTGCTGATCGGCGCGCTCGCCGTCGGCGTCCTGCTCGGTACGGTCCAACGGCCGCTGCTGCGCCTCTTCCTGGAGAGCCGGCGGCTCACCCGCGACGATCTGACCCGCCCGGTCCGCGTACCCCGCCACGGCGAGGCCGCCCGGATCGGGGAGGCGCTGGAACGGCTGCGCCGCCAGCTCCTCGGGGAGCGTTCCGGCGCGGACGAGGCCGGGGCGGGCACGTCCGGCGGAGCGAGTGCCGCACGGCCCGTCCGCCGGGGCCGGATCGGGGCCCGCGCCCTGCTCGCCGTCAGCGGCATCCTGCTGCTCGTCTGGGCCGCCCCGATGCTGCTCCTGCTCAACCGGGCCGACGCCACCGCCGTCGTACCGGAGCAGATAACCAACGACCAACGCGAGCGCACCGACACCCTCTCCGACCGGGTGCGCCGCTCGCTCAACGAGGGCCACGCCGACCTGGTGTCCGTCGCCGGTCTGCTCGGGGCGCGCACCTCGCCCGCGGACATGACGAAGGTCCTGGACCGCACCCGCACCGACCACACGCGCTACCGCTCCCTGTACGTACGCGCCGCCGACGGCGAGATCCTGGCGCGGTCCGGCGAGTCCCCCCGGCTGCCCGAGGACACCAAGGGCGACAGCAAGGACGGACGGCCGTTCACCGACGACATCACCGTCCTGAACGACTCCGGTACGGAGCCCGTCATCGCGAGCTACGCCGAACTCCCGGGGCGCGACGGAAGCACGGTCGTCGGCGAGTTCCGCATCGACTTCATCAACTCCCTCCTCAAGCGCCCGGGTCTCGGCGAGATCCGTGTCATCGACGCCGAAAGGCGTGTCCTCGGCGGCAATTCGGGCTATCTGGCCTTCGAGGACCTGCCCTCCGCGCGGCTGGAGGAACTGGCCGCAGGCACCGGCCAGAAGACCGGCGTCAGCGCCCGCGCGGGCGGTGTCGTCTACCGCGACGGCAGCGGCGTGCAGGTCGCGGGCGCGGCCCCGTTCGTCGGCGGCGGCGCGGCCAAGTCGCTGAACTGGATGGTGGTGAGCTGGCAGCCCGCCGCCGGACTCGCGATCCCGGAGTACAACCTCCAGAACCGCACCGTCCTGGCCGGCCTCCTCGGCATCACCGCGGCCGCCGCGTGTCTGGGCTGGCTGCACATCGTCGTCGTACGGCCGCTGCGCGAAGTCGCGAAGCAGGCCGAAGCGCTCGCGGACGGCGACCGCCGCACCGTGCTCTACCCGCGCCACCACGACGAGGTCGGCGCCATCGCCCGCTCCCTGGAACTGCTGCGCCAGCAGGTGCTCGAACAACGCAAGCGGGACGGCGCGGGGGCGACGGCCCCCGCCGCCGCGCCCGTGCGCGCACCCGCCGGAAGGAACTGACCGACCGTGCTCTTCCTCTACACCGTCCTGATGGTGTGCTGCGCCTTCCTGCTGGTCGCCGGCGTCGTCGAGCAGCGCCGCCACTTCACCAACCTCAACCGCATCCCCGCCCGCGTGCTGGTCAACGGCATCCGCGGCAAGTCCTCCATCACCCGCCTCTGCGCGGGCGCACTGCGCGGCGGGGACCTGGTCACCGTCGCCAAGACCACCGGCACGGCCGCCCGCTTCATCCACCCGGACGCGACCGAGGAGCCGGTCTACCGGAAGTTCGGCATCGCCAACGTGGTGGAGCAGATCGGGATCGTACGGCGCGCCGCGTCGTACAACCCCGACGCGCTGGTCATCGAGTGCATGGCCGTCATGCCGGCCCTCCAGGAGATCAACCAGTCGAAGCTGATCCGCTCCACCATCGGCGTGCTGTGCAACGTCCGTGAGGACCATCTCGCCGAGATGGGCCCGACGCTGGACGACGTCGCACGCTCGCTGTCGCGCTCGATGCCGGAGGACGGCATCTGTGTCACGGCGGAGAAGGAGCGTTTCGCCATCCTCCAGGAGGAAGCGGACGCGCGGAACTGCCGGCTGATCTACGCGGACCCGGAGACGGTCAGCGACGAGGAGCTGCGCGGCTTCAGCTGGTTCACGTTCAAGGAGAACGTGTCGATCGCGCTGAAGGTCGCCGAACTGATGGGCGTGGAACGCGAGACGGCGCTCCAGGGCATGTACGACGCGCCGCCGGACCCGGGTGTCCTGTCGGTCGAGCGGTATCTGACGCCGGACGGCAAGCGGCTGCGGTTCGCGAACGTCTTCGCCGCGAACGACCCCGAGTCGACGCTGATGAACATCAACCAGCTGCTCGACCTGGGCGCGATCTCCCGCCCGCTGAACGTCGTCATCAACTGCCGTCCCGACCGCGTCGAGCGCAACGGGCAGATGGGCGAGATCGTCCCCGACCTCCAGCCGGACCAGGTGTTCGTCATCGGGCACCCGGCGAAGAGCGCTATCGACGCGATTCCGGCGGAGTGGCGTTCGCGCGCGGTGGACCTGGGCGGTGACAAGCGCGATCCCGAGGAGTTCATGCGGGAGCTGCTGGCGCAGCTCGGGCCGGACTCGTCTCTGGTCGCGATCGGCAACATCCACGGTCAGGGCGAGCTGCTGCTGGAACACCTGGCGGAGCTGCCGGCGGACGAGACGCCGGACCCGGAGCCGGACCCCGCGTCAGCCCCGGCCGCACCCGCTGCCGCACCCGCACCCGCTGCCGCAGCCCCGGCCGCGACGGCTCCGGAAGCGGCGGACCCGGCCGCGACCGCGGCGCTCCCGGTGGTCGTCGTACCGCCGCGGACGCCCAGGCGCGCGATCGAGCCGGCGACCGAACTGGTCGCCCGGCTGACCACCCAACCGCCCGCGCTCACCGGCCCCCCGGCGCCCCCGGCACCCGCCGCGCCCTCGGCGCCGCACACCGCCGCGCACCCGCGCCACGACGAGACGATGAAGCTCCAGCGCTACTCACCCCACATCGACCCGTTCCAGCCCTACCCGCAGGCGTACGAGGAGCGCTACCAGCGGCCGGCCGCCCAGTCCCGCGGGCCTTTCGAGCCCGTACGGATGCCGGGCACCGCCGCGGACGAGCGCGAACCGGAGCACGAGCACGGCAACGAGCGACAGTCCCCGCAGACCCCCCGCACTCCGCAGAGCCCGCACACTCCGCAGAATCCTGGAGAACCCCGTTGATCCCCGCAGTCCTCACGCCCGAGATCGCCGCGATAGGCATCGGCCTGGGCCTGATGTTCTCCCTGATCTGCTATCTGACGACCAACCTCTCCCCCGGCGGCATGATCACCCCCGGCTGGCTGGCGCTGACCCTCGTCGAGGACCTCCAGCGCGCCGCCATGGTCGTCGGCGTGACCGTGCTGACGTACGTGAGCACGCTCCTCGTCCAGCGCTTCGTGATCCTCTACGGAAAGCGGCTGTTCTCCGCCGTCGTCCTCATCGGCGTGCTTCTCCAGGCCACGGTGATGTTCGTGCTGTCGCTGGAGTTCCCCCTGCTGTACGCGAACCAGACGCTCGGCTTCATCGTGCCGGGCCTCATCGCCTACCAGCTCGTCCGCCAGCCCAAGGGGGCGACGATCCTCGCCACCGGCACGGTCACGCTCATGGCGTACGTCGTCCTCACCGCCGGCATCCTGCTCGGCGCCCTGCCCACCACGTGACCGGCCGTCCGACCGACCACGTGTCCTCTGAAGCCTCCGGAGCTGACCTCTCATGAGTGCCAAGGCCAAGAAGCGCGGTGGCCGCCGCGTCCTGCACGCGACCACCGTCATCGCGCTGCTCGCGGGCAGCGCGTACCTCACCGTCGAACTCCGCAAGGACGAGCAGGCGAAGGCGCCCGCCGTCCAGGCGATCACGGACACCCCGGATCTGACGTCGGCCGGGGACGCGCGGTCCGGCGAGCAGAAGTGGGAGCGTCTGAAGAACCCCGAGCGCTCCGTGCTGCGCTCCGGGAGCGGGGCCGTGCTCGCCACCTTCACCGACGGCGCGCGCACCGCGACGATGACCGGGCCGAGCCGTACCTTCTCCGAGCCGACGAGCACCAAGTCCCGTGTGGTGACGGAGAACTGGGTGCGGCTGATGCCCGAGCCGTGGAAGAAGGACGCCGAGAAGGAGAAGTGGTTCAAGGACTGGTTCGAGGAGTTCTACGGCAGCGAGGAGGACGACCTGTTCGCGTACGCCTTCCAGTACGTCGAGGGCGCCCCGGTCAAGGAGGACGACGAGGGCACCCCGTACTCGGGCGACGCGGACTTCGGCCCGATCAACCCCGAGGGCAGCGAGGGAGCGGACTACCGGCTCGAACAGTCGGACTTCTACGACTACCTGGGCATCCCGTACACCTTCCGTGACGGCACGACCATCCAGCCGGAGCAGAAGCGCTACCGCTCCATCGACTGCTCGGGCTTCATCAGGACGGTCTTCGGCTACCGGGGCCGGTTCCCGCTGATGGCGGACGACAAGAGCGGTGACGGACTGCCGCGTACCGCCAACGGCATGGCCCGTTCGAAGACCGGCACGGACGTCATCAAGCTGTCCGGGGGCGCACCGCCGTACGAGCGACCGAAGTCGATCAGCGTCCTCCAGCCGGGCGACCTGGTCTTCTTCAAGCTCGACGCGCGGACCAAGGAACGGCTGGACCACGTCGGGATGTACCTGGGCGTCGACACCGACGGCCACCAGATCTTCGTGTCCAGCCGCGAGGAGGTCAACGGCCCGACGATCGGCGACAAGGGCGGTACGTCACGCCTGGACGGCAACGGCTACTACGCGAAGACGATGCGCAGCGCGAAGCGCCTCTGAGCCACCGGCCGGGGGGCTGGTCGGACGAGCTTGCCGGACGGGCCGCGTATGCGGCCCGTCCCGCGAGTGCGGACAGCGCCCTCGTCGGTCCCCGGTCCCCGGTCCTCGGTCCCCGTCAGCCGTTGTCGCGCAGTTCCTCGGGGCAGGGTGTGCCCGGGCGGAGTTGGTACGGAGCCGCGATGCGGTACGTCCCCGGGCGCGGGGCCAGCAGCTCCGTCCACTCGTCGCCCTCCGCGTTCTTCTCGGCCCGGAACACACAGCCGTTGGGGTTGGTGAACTTCTTGGGACCGTCCTCGTCCGCCTTGGACGCGGCAGTCTGCTCCGGGCGGTCCAGGCTCTCGCCCTTCTCGTCCACGACGGCGAGCCAGCGCGAGTACGGGATGCGGATCAGCACCCTCCCGGCGGTCTTCACCTCTATGGTCAGCTCGTCGGCCGACGCCCGCCGCACGACCGCCGGCGGATCGGCCAGCGGCATCGGGTCCTGGACCTCGTAGAGCTGCCAGTTGGCGTCGCCCCACAGGTGGTTCAGATAGGGCAGGCCGCGCTGTACGAGCTCCGCCTCCAGGCCCGCGCCGTTGTCCGGCCGTCCCTTGGGCAGCACCACGTAGCGGACGGCCCAGCGGTCGAGCCAGGCGCGGTAACTGTCGTCGGTGAGGCTGTCGTCGTAGAAGAGCGGGTTGCGCTCCATGTCGGCCTGCCGGTTCCAGCCACGGGCCAGATTGACGTACGGCGCGAGCGCCGACGCCTCGCGGTGGCTGCTGGCCGGGACGACCTCCACCCGCCCGCGCTCGGCGCCGACCTCCTGCAACTCGTTGACCAGCGGCGCCAGTTCACGGGTCCAGGACGCGGTGGGCGCGGTGCGGATGATGTCGTCGACGCCCTTGTAGCCGATCCAGAAGTTGAACGAGGCGAAGGCCAGCACCAGCGCGTACCACTTGCGGGAGCGCGGTGCCGCGTACGGCAGCGCGGCGAGCAGCACCACACCGCCGACGATCATGGCGAGCCGCGACACGTTGGAGCCGATCTGCGAGTCGATCGCCCAGGTCAGAATGGTCCCGATGCCGTAGACGGCGGCGGCGGTACGGACCGTGTGCCAGTCGCGCGGCACGAGGAAGAAGGTGACAACGGAGAAGAGGAAGGGCAGCGACGCCGTCCCGAGCGACATGGGCTGTGTGCCGGAGAACGGGAACAGCCAGGCGGAGAGCGCGACGACGGCGACCGGGGCGAGCCCGACCGCGTACGCGCCGGGGCGACGCTTGTTGAGGAAGAGCGCGGCGGCGACGACACCGAGGAACAGCCCCGCCACGGGGCTGGCGGCCGTCGCGAGCCCGGCGAGGGGCGCGGCGACGACGGCCTTGGCCCAGCGCTTGTAGCGCCAGCGGTGCGGCCAGCAGAAGACGGCGGCGACGGCGCCGAGCGCGAACATCGTGCCGAGACCGAACGTCACACGGCCGGAGAGCGCGTTGCAGAGGAAGGCGAAGACCCCGGCGAACGAGCACGCCAGGGGATTCCGGACAGCCTTGACGCGGTAGAGGATCAGCGAGGTCAGGGCGGCCGAGACGGTCCCGACGATCATCATCGTCGTACGGACGCCGAGCAGCGACATGAGGTAGGGCGAGACGACGCTGTACGAGACGGGGTGCATCCCGCCGTACCAGGCGAGGTTGTACGCGGAGTCCGGGTGGCGGCCGACGAACTCGGCCCACGCGTCCTGTGCGGCGATGTCGCCGCCGCTGTTCGCGAAGAAGAGGAACCAGAGGATGTGCACGACCCCGGCGACCGTGCCGGTGAGCAGGACGGGGTGCCGCAGCACGCGGCTGCGCAGATCCTTGGCGGGCTCGTCGGGGGCCTGGTCGGCCCCCGCGGGCTTCCCCGGCGGCCCCGTGGACCCGGTTGTGCTGGTGTTGCTGCTGGTGCTGCCGTCGGCGCGCGTCGGCTCAGCGGTGGTCACTGCGACTCTCCCCGTCTCACCGTCAGCCCGGTGTGCCGGCCCCCCTGCGGTCCGTCCGGCCCTGGAGGAAGTAAGGACGCCGTCCCCGCGTCCCGAGTTGCCTGGCTGCCCTTCATCGGACGCTAGCACGCGGCCAGGGGCGGGGAGAGCGCCATTTCCGGCGCCCTCCCGTGCCCATGTCAGCCGACCCGCGTCAGCTTGTCGCCGAACGAGGGCTCGGCCAGGTCGCCCTGGAGCGCGACGGCCACCTGAACCTGGCTCTTGCCCTCGCCCACGGTGAGCGTGCCGACGTGAGTTCCGGCGGCCGCGGTCTCCGGTACGGCCTTGGCGCCGCCGGTCAGTTCGAGCTTGACGGTGAGACCCGACCAGCCGACGGCCTTGACGTCCTCGACGGCGACGACCGGCACGGTCGTCCCCATGCCGTTGTCGACCTCACCGACGACCTCGCCCTTCTTCACTATCGTCGCGCCCTCCAGTTCGTCCTGCGTCGCGCGCATGACGTCCTTGCTCACCGCGTTGACGGTGTCGATGATCGGCGACTTGTGCTGGCCGAGAACCGCGCCGACGATCAACTGGTCGGTGTCGCCGACCATCTTGTGCGCGGCGAAGAGGAGATTGCCGCCCGCCTTGGTGGTCGAGCCGGTCTTGATGCCGAGGGCGCCGTCGTACGGGACGAGGGTGTTGTAGTTCCGCCAGGTCTTGCCCGACGGGTCCGTCCACTCGGGGAGCTTGGTGATGTCCATCAGCGCCTCGATCTCCACCAGCTTCTGACCCAGCTTCACCTGGTCCTCGGCGGAACTCACCGTCGTCGCGTCGAGGCCGGACGGGTCGGTGTACTCGGTGTTCTTCATGCCCAGCTCGTCGGCGGTGTCGTTCATCTTCTTGACGAACTCCTCCTCCGAGCCGTTCGCGTCCCAACGGGCCAGCAGCCGCGCGATGTTGTTCGCCGACGGGATCATGAGGGCGGCCAGCGCGTCGTGCTGGGTGAGCTTGTCGCCCTCCTTCACGGTGTTGAGCGTCGACTCGCCCTGGGCGTCGAGCCCGCCGTCCTCCTCGGCCTTGGCGTCGACCGTGATGGACGGGCCCTTGGCGCCCTTCTTCAGGGGCTTGTCCTTCAGGACGACGTACGCCGTCATCGCCTTGGCCACACTGCCGATCGGCACGGCCTTCTGCTCACCGAACGAGTCGACCGTGCCGAGCCCGGTCGCCGCCATGAAGCCCTGGCCCTCACCGGGCCACGGCAGCGCGGGCTTGTCGCCCTCGAAGGTGTACGTCGACTTCGCCGTGAGGTTCAACGAGGGCGTCGGGAGCGGACGTACAGCCTGTGCGACCGCGAAGATGATCAGCGCGAGTACGAGCAGCGGCGTCCAGATCTTGACCCGCCTGACGACGGTACGGGTCGGCGTCTCGGGCGGCGCCGGCTTGTTGGTCAGCTCGGCGAGCAGATCGAGAGGCGGCAGCGGCGGCATGGGCTGCTGCCGCGTCCGCTCGGCCTCCACGACACCCGTGCCGGGGGCGGGCCCCGCAGCCGGCCTCGCGGGAACCCGCGCCTCGTCCGCCCGCAGGGGTACGAATTTGCTGGTTCGCTCGGCGGGAAGCTCGGGGGCAGACGCGGGCGGGGACGCGGCCTGCGCGGGCGGCTGCGGCGGAAGCTTGAGCATGGCCGTGGGCTGATCGACACCGGGCCGCTTGAGCGCCTTGAAGACGGCGGTCTTGCTGTCGACACCGTCTTCGTCGGGCCCGGGCTCGGCGTCCCGCTTCGCCGGGGCGGGCCGGGCCGGGGCCGCGCTGTCCGCCCTCGGAGCGTCGGCGCCACCGGGTCCCGCCTTCGGCGAGGCGAACGGAGGCTCGGCGGGCTTCCGGTCCGACGCCGAGTCGGACCGCAACGCCTTGAAGACCGCGGTCTTCCGGTCGACACCGGGCTCGCCGACGTCCGAACCGGCTCCCGATTCGGCAGGCGCGGAGGTGGGCGCGGCGCCCACCCTCGGAGCGTCGGCGCCGCCGGATCCCGCCTTCGGCGAGACGTCCGGAGCGGCTTCCGGTTGGGACGAGGTGGAACGGGAGGTGGGCGCGGCGTCCGCCTTCCGAGCCTCGGCACCGCCGGATCCCGCCTTCGGCGAGACGTCCGGAGCGGCTTCCGGTTGGGACGAGGTGGAACGGGGCGCGGGCGCGCTGTCCGGACCGGCGGACGTGGAACGGGACTTGGGCGCGGCATCCGCCTTCGGCTGCGGTGCGGCGTCGGACGCCGTACGGGAATCGGACCGCGCCTCGGGCGCGACAGCCGCGGCGGCCGATGCGGACTTCGCCCCCTTGACGGCCGCGGTCCCCTGGTCGGCGCCGGGCTCGTCGGGGTCAGGCCGCGACATGGGCGTGGCCTCCGCCTCCGGCGAGGCGTCCGGCTTCGCCGGTGCGAACGCGGGCGCGGCGGGCTTCCCCTCGGACGTCGACTCGGACCGCGACGCGTTGAAGACCGCGGTCTTCCGATCGACGCCGGACTCGCCGGCGTCCGGACCGGCGGAGGTGGACCCGGACTTGGGCGTGGCGCCCGGCTTCGCCGGCACACCCCGCCCGGACTCCGGTTCAGTCGTGGATTCCAGTTCGGGCTCCGGTTCGCGCCCGGCCTTCGGATCAGCCGATCCGGCAACCGTGCCCGTCGGACGCACCGCCTTCGCTTCCGCGTCCCCGTCCGGTTCCGCTTCCCGCTCGCCCGCAGGCGACCCCGTCGAAGACCCCTCAGAAGCCGTCACAGGCGCCTCAGCGGCCCCAGGAGCCCCGGAGCCCTCCCGCTCCCCCCGCACCGCGGAAACGGCCGCCGGCCGGTCGGCAGCGGCCTCCGGCGTGTCCGTCGTGTCCTCGGTGTGGGCACCGCCGCGATCCGCCTCCCCGGCAGTGGCGGCCGACCCGCGGAAGACCGCGAGCCGCGGGTCCTGTTCCTGACCGTCCCGAGGCGATGTCGACGCCGCCTCCCCCGACGACTTCCGCTGCTCCGACTTGTCGGGGGACTCGCCCGCCACCGTGCCTCCTCATGCGATGTGCGGCCCTGGCGGCGCTCGCGCGCTCCGCCGCCGCACTCTCCGAACCGATTATCAGTGTCCTGTGTGAAACCACAGCCCAAGTGCCAGACGAGAACGACATACATAACGGTTCCCGTACAAAGCGGCCAGGCACTCTCGACAGACCAATGTGAGAGGGGTCACCCTGTCATTCATCCACGCGGGGAGGCATGGATGGGCAAGAGCCGCAGAAGTATTCCGGAGGAGCTCCTGTTGCTCGCTCTGGACCCGGCCACGGGTACCACAGCGCAGCCGCAGTCGCTCGACCTCGGCCTGGCCGGAGCCCAGCTAGTAGAGCTGGCTCTGGCAGGACGGATAGCCCCTGACGGGGATCGTATCGCCGTGGTGATGCCGCGGCCGACCGGAGATCCGACTCTGGACTCCGCGCTGGAACTGCTGCGCCGACGTGGCAGTCCGGTTCGCGCGGTTCACTGGATCGGCGGACCCCGACTGGGGCTCCGCCAGATTTACCTCTCGCATCTGGAGCGATGCGGCATGGTTCATGCCGTCGCGGGCCAGATGTGCGGAGTGCTGCCGACGACTCGCTACCAGGCGACGGAGACAGCGATCAGCCGCGACATCAGGTCACGGCTGGACAGTGCGATCCGCACCGGCGTACCGCCGGACCCGCGGACCGCGGCGCTCGCCGCACTGGCCCACGCGGTCGGACTGGGCAAGCACCTTTACCCCGGGAACGAGGGGCGCTCGTCGCGCTCCCGGCTCCGGGACCTGATCAGACACGACCCCATGGGCGGTCTCGTGGCGCATGCCGTGATGGACGTCCAGAACGGTGTGGCCGCTCAGCCGCGCCGTAATCCCGCACCGGGAGGCCGACCGCCGGCCGTACCGATGCAGCCGCAGCGCGCGGGCGGCATGGCCCGCGCCGCCGCGCACTGAGAAAGCACTGCCGCACGGACAGAACACGGACACAGAGCACGGACACGACCGCACGCGGGTAACGGAATCCGCCGCGCCGACGTCCCCAGAGACCCGGTTCGGGAGCCGCAGAAAGACGCGCGGGGCCAGCCGTACAACCGGCTGCCCCGCGCGTCGCGCGCCCGGATACAGGCCCTCGCCGCGCTGTGTCCACTTACCACCCGCGCATTCCCCTCTGTGGCCGTTTTCCAGCGCAGTTGGGGCCATCGGTGGCAGTCTGCTGAGACGTAGGCACATAGAGCTACGCAGTCACTCAGCAGGAGGTGCCGTTCCCGTGGCGTCCAGTGTCAATCCCACCGTCAGGCGACGCCGATTGGGCCAGGAGTTGCGCCGGCTCCGCGAGGTCAAAGGCATGACGGCCGAGGAGGTGGCGGAGCGCCTGCTGGTCTCCCAGTCGAAGATCAGCCGTCTTGAGAACGGTCGCCGTTCCATCAGTCAGCGCGATGTCCGCGACCTCTGCGGTGTCTACGAGGTCGAGGACAACCGCATTGTCGAGTCGCTGATGCAAATGGCCAAGGACTCGCGCCAGCAGGGCTGGTGGCACGCCTTCGGCGATATCCCGTACAGCGTCTACATCGGTCTGGAGACGGACGCGGCCTCCCTGCGCGTGTACGAGCCGCAGGTCGTGCCCGGCCTGCTCCAGACCCGGGCCTACGCGGAGGCGCTGATCACCGGCGCGCTCCCGGAGACCTCGCCCGCGGATGTCGAGAAGCGCGTCAGCGTACGGGTACGCCGCCAGGAGCGGGTCAACGCGCCCGAACAGCCGCTGCGGCTCTGGGCCGTGATCGACGAGTCGGCTCTGCACCGCTTGGTCGGCGGCAAGCAACTGATGCGTGAGCAGCTGGAGTTCCTGGTCGAGCTCTCACAACTCCCCCATGTCACGGTGCAGGTGCTGCCCTTCGAGATGGGCGCCCATCCCGGCATCAGCGGGCATTACGCGATCCTCGAATTCCCGGACGCCACGGATTCGAGCGTGGTCTACATCGAGGGCGTCACGAGTGATCTTTATCTGGAGAAGGCGAACGACGTACAGAAGTACAGCGTGATGTACGAACACCTTCGCGCGCAGGCGCTGAATGCGGACCAGACCCGTGAGTTCATCTCGGACATCGCCAAGGGATACGCCCGCTAAGGCAGTTCGAGAGGGTGAGGGCGGCAGAATACACCCGGTGGACTCGTACCGTAAGAGTCCACCGGGATATCTCATCCGGTCGAGTGAACGGCCGCCCCACGCGTCGATCGCGGCTAGTAGCGTCGATCTTGCCAGCAAGAAGTTGGCGCATTGACACCACTTGCTGAAATCGGAGCGAACCGAACATGGCAATTCTTCAGGGCGCCACGAACACCTGGACCAAGTCCTCGTACTCCGGCGGAAACGGCGCATGCGTCGAGGTCAAGTCTCCCGTCGTGCAGGCAATTGCCGTACGGGACTCAAAGGCCCCCGAAGGTCCGTCGATCACCTTCGTCCCGGGATCGTGGACCACCTTCGTGCAGGAGATGAACCAGGGCGCCTTCGACCTCGGCTGAGCCCTTCAGGCACCCCACCGCCCCACCCGAGCCGCACAGCGCCACCGCAGCACCGCACCACAGCAGCACCACAGCACGGAATGAGCCCTCTCGACCTGTCCGCCGTCCTGGCCGAGGGGGCTCGGCCATGCCATCAGCTCACACGAACTCCCTCTCGGCCGCACGGGACCCGCATCCCGTGCGGTCGTTTCTGTTGCGTTGCCGTACTGCTACCGCGTTCTGACGAAGCGCCCGCCCATCGTGTGGTTCCCGTCACGTTCACGACAACGCCCCGCCAGGTCAAGAGCTAGTAAAATCGTTCGGCTTTCTGATCCGTGTTCACATTTATGACCGCTGGAACCCTTGACCCGCTGCCGCGAGTAGCGGTTCAATCCCCGAAGTCCCCGCTCCCGCACGGGGGCGCCGCTGACCGGACGCACTGACGAAGAGCATCAACGTTCACAAGGCGGACCCCTGGAGGGGGCACATGAACAGTCTCGACTGGACCGTGCTCATCGGATACTTCGGTGTCATGGTCGCGATCGGCGTCTGGTCCCACAAGCGCGTGGGTGACGTCCATGACTACTTCACGGCCGGCGGCAAGATGCCGTGGTGGCTGTCCGGCATCTCGCACCATATGTCCGGCTACAGCGCGGTGATGTTCACCGGGTACGCGGCCATCGCGTACACCTACGGCGTCACGTCGTACGTCACCTGGTCGTTCCCCATCGCCATCGGCATCGCGATCGGGGCCAAGCTCTTCGCTCCCCGGCTCAACCGGGTGCGCTCGCGGCTGCATGTCTCGTCGCCGCTCGAATACCTCAAGAACCGCTACAACCTGCCCACCCAGCAGGCGCTCGCCTGGTCGGGTGTGCTGCTGAAGATCGTGGACGTCGGCGCCAAGTGGGCGGCCATCGCGACCCTGTTGTCCGTCTTCACCGGTGTCTCGCTCAACATGGGCATCCTGATCACGGGCGCGGTGACCGCGATCTACTGCACCGTGGGCGGGCTGTGGGCCGACGCGCTGACCGAACTGGGCCAGTTCATCATCCAGTTCATCGCCGGCATCGCGATGCTCGTCGCCGTCCTGGCGGAGCTGGGCGGGTTCAGCAGTCTGTGGAACGTCTGGGACGAGCCCGAACTCCAGGGCCACACCGAGCCGTTGGCCGGGCCGTACATGATGGTCTTCCTGATCGCGTATCTGTTCATCAAGACCTTCGAGTACAACGGCGGCATGTGGAACCAGGCGCAGCGCTACATGGCGACCGACTCGGCGAAGTCCGCGACGCGCTCCGCGACCCTGTCCGCCGTTCTGTGGCTGGTCTGGCCGCTGGTGCTGTTCTTCCCGATGTGGGTCGCGCCGGTCCTCATCGACACGGACGTGCCGGCCGACAGCTACGCGCTGATGGCCGAACAGCTCCTGCCGCACGGTCTGCTGGGCCTGGTCATCGTCGGCTTCTTCTCGCACACGATGGCCATGTGCTCCTCCGACGCGAACGCCATCGCGGCGGTCGTGACCCGCGACATCATGCCGGCGGTGTCCCGCAAGGCCCGTGAGTGGGACACCCGGGTCGGGCTGCTCGCCGCGCGCTGGACGACGCTGCTCTTCCTCGGTCTGTCGATGGCCATCGCGACACAGGTCAACTCGGCCTTCTTCGGCGACATCATCACCGTCGTCATCAAGTGGGTCGCCGGACTCATGGGGCCGATCGCGATCCCGCTGATGCTGGGTCTGCTGCCGTGGTTCCGCAAGAGCGGTCCCACGGCCGCGCTGATCAGCTGGGGTGTCGGTCTGGTCACCTTCTGGCTGGTCAACTACCCGATCAGCTGGAACGTGGACGGCGGAGTGCCGCTCCAGTACCAGGTGTCGATCCCGCTCGCCGTCTCGCTCGTCCTCTACGTCGTGATCGGTTTCATCAAGCCGGAGGACACACCGGAGCGGGACGCGGTGCTGGAGAAGATCAACAACGACGACGACGGCTCGGACGCGCGCGGCGCGGTGCCGGTGCCGTCGAAGCCGGGCGACACGAAGCAGCTCGGCCGCGAGGGCGCCTCCGGCTGACGGGGGGGGCGTCCCGGCCTGGTGCCGGTCCCGGACTCGCTCAACCGGGCCCGGCACCGGTGCCGGGTGTGTCCAGCCGCCACCGCACTAGGCCCTGTCCGGCGGATCTTCGGGGGCCCGGGACGCCTGGCTGATCCCCGAAGATCCGCCGGACAGGATCTAGCCGACCCGCGGATACCGCGTCAGCCAGCCCGAGGAGGTGATCGACGGCCCGTGCAGCGCCGGGCCCTGGGTCATCTCCATCGCGAAGTCGTCCGCGATCTCCAGCAGCGTGGCGCGGCCCTCCAGCTCCGTCAGCCACGCGGGCGGCAGCGCCGTCTCCCCGTGCATCGCGCCGAGCAGGGCCCCGCAGAGCGCCCCCGTCGCCGAGGACGGCCCGTCGTGGTTGACGGCCAGCCGCAGGCCGTGGCGTACGTCCTCGCCGACGAGCGCGCAGTACACGGCCACCGCCAGCGAGTCCTCCGCCGCCCGGCCCTCCGCGAGCGCCGCGACCCGCCCCGGGGTCGGGATCCCCTGCCGTACGGCTCCGAGTGCCCGCCCCAGCGCGTCGCTGACGGGCTGGTGGCCGGGGCGCGGGGTCAGCAGCGCCAGGGCCCGCTGGACGGCCGCGTCGACGCTGTCGCCGCGCGCGACGCCGTGCACGATCACCGCGAACGCCCCGGCCGACAGATACGCGGTGGGATGGCCGTGCGTCTGCGCCGCGCACTCCACGGCCAGTTGGCAGACCAACTGCGGCTCCCAGCCCACCAGCAGCCCGAACGGCGCCGAGCGCACAACGGCGCCCGCGTCACGCGCGGTGGGGTTCTTGGGCTTCTCCAGGGTGCCCATCGACTCGTCGGCCAGCCCGGTCAGACAGGACCGGCTGGGGTCGCGGCGCGCGTACAGCCACTCCTCCTGGGCGAGCCAGCCGTTGTCCTCGCGGCGCTCGTCGGGCCCCCAGTCGCTCTGGGTGGCGGCCCAGCGCAGATACGCGCGGTGCACGTCGGTCGGCGGGTGCCAGGCGCCGGTGTCGCGCCGGACCTGGGCGCGGATGAGGCCGTCGACGGTGAAGAGGGTCAGCTGGGTGGCGGCGGCGACCGCGCCGCGCCGGCCGTACGCGGGGGCGAAGTCGGTGACGCCCTCGGCACCGTGCGCGGTCCGGGTCTCGTCGAGAGTGAGCGTGTCGACCCCCGCCCCCAGCGCGTCGCCGATGGCTCCCCCGAGAAGGCACCCACGGACGCGACTGCGGAAGTCCTGCTGCTCCGCCCGGCCCCATATGGCGGTGGCTGGCCTGTTCACGCGTCCCTCCCTCCCGAGTCGTGGAACGCGCTCTGGCGCAGCACTGTAATCGAACGGGAACGGACGGTTGAGCACGGGCGGAGCCAGTGGCCGGTTCGTCCTCGATCGCCGGACCGCGGCCGTGGGCCGGACCGGCGATCGGGGACGCCCACCGTGCCCGGACTACTCCGCGGGCAGCAGCGGCAGCAGCTCCGGCAGGTGCCCGTCGGACGCCGTCGCCGCCCGTACGCGCTCCTCGGGCACCTCGCCGTACAGCGTGGTCCGCGGCCTGGCCGGCCGCCCGGCGGCCTCCGCGATGGCGACCAGGTCCTTGACCGAGCGGTACGAGCCGTAACTGGAGCCCGCCATCCGGGAGATGGTCTCCTCCATCAGCGTCCCGCCGACATCGTTCGCGCCCGAGCGCAGCATCTCGGCGGCGCCCTCCGTGCCGAGCTTCACCCAGCTGGTCTGGATGTTGGTGATGTACGGGTGGAGGAGGAGCCGGGCCATCGCCATGACGGCGCGGTTGTCGCGGGCCGTCGGGCCGGGGCGGGCGATGCCGGCCAGGTAGACGGGCGCGTTGGTGTGGATGAAGGGCAGCGTGACGAATTCGGTGAAGCCCTCGCGCCCCGCCTCAAGTGCCTTGCGCTGCATGCCCGCCAGCGTGCGGAAGTGCCCCAGCCAGTGGCGGGGCTGGTCCACGTGGCCGTACATCATCGTGGAGCTGGAGCGGATGCCCAGCGAGTGCGCGGTCTCCACGACCTCGATCCAGGTCGCCGTCGGCAGCTTGCCCTTGGTGAGGATCCAGCGCACCTCGTCGTCGAGGATCTCGGCGGCCGTGCCGGGGATCGAGTCGAGCCCGGCCTCCTTGGCGGCGGTGAGCCATTCGCGGATCGACATCCCGGTGCGGGACGCGCCGTTGACGACCTCCATGGGCGAGAAGGCGTGCACGTGCATGCCGGGGACGCGCTCCTTCACGGCGCGCGCGATGTCGAAGTACGCCGTGCCGGGCAGGTCCGGGTGGATGCCGCCCTGCATGCACACCTCGACGGCGCCGACTTCCCACGCCTGCGCGGCTCGGTCGGCGACCTGGTCGAGCGAGAGCGTGTACGCGTCGGCGTCGGTGCGGCGCTGGGCGAAGGCGCAGAAACGGCAGCCGGTGTAGCAGACGTTGGTGAAGTTGATGTTGCGCGTGACGATGTACGTGACGTCGTCGCCGACCACCTCGCGGCGCAGCTCGTCGGCGATCCGGGTCAGCGCGTCGAGCGCGGGACCGTCCGCGTGCAGGAGCGCGAGCGCCTCGTCGTCGGTGAGCTTCGTCGGGTCGGCGGCGGCCTGCGTCAGCGCCTGCTTGACGTCGGTGTCGATGCGCTGGGGCACCATGCCGGGCGCGGCGGCCTCGCGCAACGCCTCCCAGTCGCCGTACACATGGTCGAAGTCCTCGCGCCGGTCGCCGGTGCGGCCCTCGGTGTCGATGGTGCGGTGCAGGTCGGTACGCCCGGTGGCGGTGAACCCCTCGTCGGGCTCCTGCCACGGCAGCCCGGCGGGGGTGACGTCGGTGCGGGCGAGTCCGGTCGCCGGGTCGGCGAGCGCGCGCACGTGCGGCATCAGCCGGGGGTCGAGCCAGGGCTCGCCGCGCTGGATGAACTCCGGGTAGATCGTGAGCCGTTCGCGCAGCTCGAACCCGGCGGCGGCGGTGCGCTCGGCGAGCTGGTCGATGTGCGGCCAGGGGCGCTCGGGGTTGACGTGGTCGGGGGTGAGCGGGGAGACGCCGCCCCAGTCGTCGATGCCGGCGCCGATGAGGAGCGCGTACTCCTCGTCCACGAGGTTCGGCGGGGCCTGGATCCGGGCGGCCGGGCCGAGGAGATGCCGGGCGACGGCGATGGTCGCGGCCAGTTCCTCCAACTCGGCGTCGGGCATGGCGCGCATCGCGGTGTCGGGCTTGGCGCGGAAGTTCTGGACGATGACTTCCTGGATGCCGTGGTAGGCGCGGGCGGTGCGGCGCAGCTCGAAGAGGGAGTCGGCGCGCTCCTCGTAGTCCTCGCCGATGCCGATCAGGATGCCGGTGGTGAACGGGACGTTGGACCGGCCCGCGTCTTCGAGCACCCGCAGCCGTACGGCGGGCTCCTTGTCCGGGGAGCCGTGGTGCGGGCCGCCGGGCTCGGACCAGAGGCGGGTGGCGGTGGTCTCCAGCATCATGCCCATGCTGGGCGCGACGGGCTTGAGCCGCTGGAAGTCGGTCCAGCTCAGGACGCCGGGGTTGAGGTGCGGGAGGAGGCCGGTCTCCTCCAGGACGCGGATGGCCATGGCCCGTACGTACGCGAGGGTGTCGTCGTACCCCTCGGCCGCCAGCCACTCCTTCGCCTCGGGCCAGCGGTCCTCGGGCCGGTCGCCGAGTGTGAACAGCGCTTCCTTGCAGCCCATTTCGGCGCCCTCGCGGGCGATGTCGAGGACTTCGTCGGGCGACAGATACATGCCGTGTCCCGCGCGGCGGAGCTTGCCCGGCACGGTGACGAAGGTGCAGTAGTGGCACTTGTCGCGGCAGAGGCGGGTCAGCGGGATGAAGACCTTGCGGGAGTACGTGATGACCCCGGGGCGCCCGACGGCTTCGAGCCCGGCGTCGCGCACCCGCGCGGCGGAGGCGGCGAGGTCCAACAGGTCGTCGCCGCGCGCCTGGAGCAGGACCGCGGCCTCTCCGGCGTCGAGCGCGACACCGTCCCTGGCACGTTTGAGGGCGCGGCGCATGGCGTTGGCGGTGGGGGCGGAGGGGGCCGTGGCGCTCGTCGTCATATGTCCGAGCATACGAGCGGGGTCGGACGATCCCGGCTGCGAGATGAGTAGGTGAGCGGATACCCACATTCGGGAATGCGGGAATAACGCCGATCATATGAACGACGCGAAGGACTTGCCCGGCCTGGACGGCTCGACCGGCGACGAGGCTGACGCTCCGGGCCTCGCGCGAGAGCTCCTCCGACGACGGCGGTGACACCGGGCTTCTCTTCGAGTGGCAGGACGGCGGGCGGTTCAGTGGCTCCGTCACCTCGCCGTGCGCGTACGGCTCCGAGTAGGGCGACCGGTCCGGCGGAAAAGCCCGGAAGGGCAGTCGCTGTGCGCGACTGCCCTTCGGCGGCTGTTCCTTGTGTCCGGTTTCGTGGCGTATCACGTCAGGCGGCCAGTGCCACCGCCTCGACGGCCGGGGTGCGCAGGCCGCGGTAGGCCGTACCCACGCTGGTGACCATCGTCGCCGCGGCGCCGATGCCCACGACGGCCAGCCAGATCCCGAGGCTCTGGTCCGGGATGGCGGTGTCGGTGCGGACGGCGCTGAAGGAGACGATCCCGGCGAAGGCCGACAGCGTCGCGAAGAACACGCCGAACACGGTCAGGATGAGGGATTCGAGACCGATCATGCCCAGGACCTGGCCCGGCGTGGCGCCGGTGAGGCGCTGCTGGCCGAACTCCCTGGTGCGGTAAGTGGTCGCCGCGTAGAGGCTGTTGACCAGCATGATGCAGGCGAAGACCACGATGATGCCGGCGATCACGTAGTTGAGTGTCTGGATGCTCTTGTCGTCGCTCGACCGGGTGAGCCCGGCGGCCTTGGCCGCGTCGTTCTCGATGACCTGCATGTAGAGGATGGCCGAGGAGATGCTGATGAAGAGGATCAGCGGCATGAGCACGCTGGAGAGCTGCGCGGCGCGCTGACGCATGTTGTGGATGGTCAGATAGCCGCTCGCACCGGTGAGCAGGGTCAGCGGCCCGGACAGGACACCGAGCAGGATCCGCAGCAGGGCGGGCGAGAGGATCGCGAAGCCCGCGGCGAGCAGGATGGCACCGTAGCCGGGGGCGGCCATCAGCGCGACGTCCGTCTTGTCCATCGCGAAGGTGGTGCTGACGGTGCCGGCGCCCAGGAGGAGGGCGGCGACGCCGGCGAAGTTCTTCGCCCGGCCACGGGACTTGCGGCCACCGGCCGCTTCCTTGGTCGCCCGGCGGACCGCGAGGAACGCGGCGCCGACGGAGGCCAGCACGGTGATGGTGGCACCGAGGCTCAGCGCGATCGGACCGAAGACATGGTCGACGCCGTCGGCGACCTGGCCGGTGTCCTTGAAGACGTTGAGCAGCTGCTGACCGCCGATCATCGCGGGCACGATCGCCAGCAGCGTTCCGATGATTCCCACCGCGGCGGCCTCGAAGACCACCATCCGCTTGATCTGCGCGGGAGTCGCCCCGCTCCGGCGGAGCAGTGCGATCTCCTCGCCGCGCTGGCGGACGTTGACGGTGAGGGTGGAGGCGATGGCGAAGAAGACGAGAAGCGCGCCGTAGCCGCCGACCACGTTCGCCGCGGTGGTGATGGGCTCCTTGCTGACGCTGTCGATACCCGGGGCGGCGGCGGTGTCGAGCATCGAGCTGAAGGTCATGATGACGACCGCGCCGAGGAAGGTCGACAGCAGGGTGGCGATGAAGCGCCCGGGGCGCCGGCGGATGGAGCTCATGGCGAGAGAGAACATGGGTCACACCCCCGCGTACGCGTTGTTGGCGAACTGGGCGGTCTGCTGGGTGTTCTGCCGGGCCGACGTGGCGGCCGGCTGGCTCACCGCGTCGCCGAGGTGCGCGAGGCGTTCGGCGACGGCGTCGACGGTCGGGTGGTTGATCCGCCCGGCCAGGCGGCCGTCGGCGAGGAAGATGACGGAGTCGGCGTAGGAGGCGGCGACCGGGTCGTGGGTGACCATGACGACGGTGCGGCCGTGGACCCGTACGGTCTCCTGGAGCAGCCGCAGGACATCCCGCGCGCTGCGGATGTCGAGAGCGCCGGTCGGTTCGTCGGCGAAGACGACGGCGGGCTCGGTGACCAGGGCGCGGGCGATGGCGACACGCTGCTGCTGGCCGCCGGAGAGCTGGTCGGGCCGGTGGCCGAGGCGGTCGCCGAGACCGACCTGGGTCAGGATCTCCCTGGCGCGGGCCCGGTCGATACGGCGGCCGGCGAGCTTCAGCGGCAGCACCGTGTTCTGCGCGACGGTGAGGGTCGGCAGCAGGTTGTACTTCTGGAAGATGAAGCCGATCCGGCGGCGGCGGAACTTGGTCAGGGCCGCCTCGCTGCCGCCCGTCATCTCCTCGCCGTCGACCATGATCCGCCCGCTGTCGGGCCGGTCGAGGCCGGCCGCGCACTGGAGGAGCGTCGACTTGCCGGAGCCGGAGGGCCCCATGATGGCGGTGAAGGACCCGGCGGGCAGACTCAGCGACACACTGTCGAGCGCGGTGACGGCGTTCTCGGCCGCCCCGTAGACCTTGCTGACATGGGCCAGACGAAGAGCTTCGTCGCTCCGGGTCGGGCGGCTCGTGTTCCTGCGAAGCTTCATGATCGTTCCTTCCGTCGGACACCCTCTGTGCCACGAGTAAGACGCTACGGACGGCGGGCTTCGACCACATTGGGCGTACAGCCCGAGTCTCAGGTGTCGCTGAATACACCTGCCGCCTGGGGGCATCCCCCGGCCTTGG